>NZ_JBSFET010000145.1:0-9615 GCF_053594575.1 Streptomyces sp. NPDC001880 | reverse complement strand
CGCGCGGTCTGCTCCGCAGACGCGACGCGCCGCCGCTACGCGGCGGAAAAGCAGGCACCGCGCTCCGCGCGGTATCGGGCCTGCGGCCCGGGTTGCCGGGTCACTCCGTGACCCTTGATCGTGGTCGGAGCTTCGCACCGACCACCTGAGCATCCACTCCGTGGCTGCTCAGAGCCCGCTACGCGGGCGGCTGGCTAGGTGGAGGGGTGGCCTCGGTCAAACGGGATGTGACGGACCGTGAGGACCGGGCCGGACACCCGAAACTCTCCCCCACCATACCCACCCAGACAGTGCGTCAAAACCTGACCCCAGATGAGATTGGGAATCAGCACGCACCACCTGAGCCGCCTCACGCACCCTCAAAAACCCCACTCCCCCGAACTCACCCACCATCACAAATGGCGACCCTTGAGCACCGGAAAGGAACTGGATTCGGGATCCGCGAACCCGTGAATCCCGAATCAAAAAGTGCGTCAAAAACTTACCCAGATCCCTTTGGAATCATGAATACAGCTTCTCAGCCCAGGGAACCAAGAGCACTTTGCCCCATCTGGAGAGCCATTTGCCCAGCGACCGTCCCTGCGGCGTTAGCCAGACCATCAAGGACGCGGGTTGTCAGAGTCCGCAGACTGCCGGGTTCGGGGGATGCGGATGTGGCTGCGGCATGCAAGTCCTGAGCCGCTTGCTCCAACTCAACCCTCTCGGAGTCCTCCAAACCAAGCGTCGCGCTCACCTGCCCGAGGTAGCCAGCAAGCCGGACGAACTCGCTCGGATCAACGCCTGCATTGTTGTTCTGAGTGAAGTTTTGCTGCTCACCCACGATGACGCCCTGAGCATTGGGCAGGTACGTGTGATAGATGTTCCCGCCGCTTTTCTGACGACTAACGAAGTCGGTCACGTTCGCCCCACTCTCTACGCACTCGATCCCTCGGGCCGTGAGCCTTGGGACCAATACGTCCCCGCCCACAGCGATTCTCCCTCTAACCATGGACTCCTCGCTGAGGTACACAAAAGCCCGGCGCACCTCGTCCCTCGTCAGCCCCTCCCAGTGGAAGTGCACCTCGGGGTCATTGATCATCTCGGTGAGGGACCGAACGGGCTCAGCCTCACGCTCGTAGAGCCACTGCAGGATCACGTTCCTTACGTGGACGTTGCGTTTCAAGCGATTCGAACGTCTCGCCCGGATGCCCTGTAGCTCCGCTACGCCAGCAGGGGCGAGTGAGACCCGCCGGCCGCGAGCCCCCGTACCGACCGACCCACCGATAGAAGCCCATGCGGTCCACCAGTCGTACTCAACCCCGGCGTCCTTCAGGAGGCCGTCAGCCTTCAGACCGTCCACTAGAGTTCGCAGTTCCAGGTCCGCGACGCCGTTGCGCGTGGCCCATGTCTTGGCATCAACCGCTCCGGAGCCGGAGTCACGAAGCTGCTCTTCCACCCACTCGAGCAACTCGATACGTCGCCGTTCCCTGAGGCTCATGTGGCCTGATGCTAGGAGGGCCAGGCAGCGCGTATCTAGGAATAGGCGCAAAAGACCGCGCGAGAGGGACTTGCCGGCCGCCGATCCCCGAGGCGCTCCGCCCGAGGAGCGCACCATGCTCGGTCCGCTCGGAGGACAGCAGTCGCGGGCGCGGTGCCGGGCTCCGTGCTCCTGGTCGTGGTCGTGGTCCAGCGTCCCAAGCCGGCGCCGGACGGCATCCTGCTCGCCGCGGACAAGCTCGGCACCGATGCGACGCAGCTGGCGTACGTCGGCGACTCCCCGCTGGACCTGCTAGCCGCCAGGGCAGCGGGCAGCCACAGTGCCGGAGCCCGGTGGGGGCACATGTACGACGTGACGGAGCCCACAGACTCGGTCCTGGACCGCCCGCAGCAGGCGCTGGACCTGCTGGGGAAACGCGCACTCAGCTGACGAACCCCCACTCCCGCACCGTGATCGCTGGGGTATCACTTGATGGTTGACACTTGGCGTTCGTGGGTGGGTATCTGACGCAGCGACTCGTGCCGGATAGCTTGTGGGCGCTCGTGGAGCCGATGCTTCCAGCCTTCCGAGCTCGCCGACAGGGCGGAGGCACGGCTCCGGTGGAACAGCGTGCGGTGTTCACGGCAGTCGTGTACGTGCTGACCAGCGGGTGCGCCTGGCGGCACCTGCCGCCCACGTTCGGAGTGTCATCTGCCACGGCCCATCGGCGGTTCTCCGTCTGGACCGCTGCGGGCGTGTGGCGGCACCTGCACTGTGCTCTCCTGGACGAACTCGGTGCTCGGGGTGCGATCCGACTGGGGGGCGGTCATCGTTGACGCCGCGTCGGGGGTGCGGGTGAGTGGGGCGGCGGCCGGGGTGCTGCGGTTCAGCGAGGAACGCCGCCGCGCGGAGCGTTGTACGCCCCTCTGAGCCCCGAATGCAGGCCGCCCCGGACCCCGAAAAAAGGCCCGGGGCGGCTGACAGGCGCTCAGAACGGCGCACAGGATGGTTCTAGGCGGCGAAGCCGACGTTGGTCACGTACTCGTACTGCCCCCACTGGGATCCCAGGTCGACGATGACGTCCTCCCAGGCATCGTCCAGGCCCTGGTGGTCGCCGGCCGCCCAGGCCTCGACGATGCGGTCCCAGCGGCGGACGTTCATCGTGCGGTACTCCACCAGCCGCTGAAGCGGGCGCGGCACCTGCGACTGGTTCAGCGGGTGGATCTCCACCCGTGTCCCGCCGGCGGCGTTCAGGCGTCGCAGGAGGTGCCGGGCGACGTTCTGGCGGCGCACCTGGCGGTAGGCGGCGTCGATGCGTTCCAGGTTGGCGTTCGAGGGCCGGCGCCGCTCCTCCAGCCACGCCTTCAGCGTCCGGTCGGTCACCGTCAGCCCGGCGTCCCTGGCCGCCTTGCGGCTGTGGTCGGTCCGGGTCAGGTAATGCAGGCGGGCCATCAGACCGCGCTTCACGGTCACCGGGGTGACGATCCCGTCCGCCAGCTCGTCGAGCTTGCGTGCGACAGCGTCACTGCCCTTGATGCCCCGGGCGCCGAACTTCCCGAAGTCGATCGTCCTCTCCGGCACGGATCTCCCCTTCCTCGTCGTGCGAACTGGTCACTCATCAGCAAGCGGATCCCCTGCACGCCTCTCTGCGCCGCGAACTCGGGCCGCCCCGACCTGGGAGGTCCGGGGCGGGTGATCGCCAGCGAGAGGCACCCCTAGGCCCCTTGATGGGGCGTCGGGGGCGGGTGATCAGGTCCGAGCCATGTCGATGAAGCGGGAGTAGTGCATCTGCGCGGCGGCTGTGACGGTTGCCCGCGGCCCGAACCGGTTCTTCTCGATCACGAGGTCTACCTCGCCGGCGCGCGGCGATTCCGGCTCGTCGATGTCCGGGCGCTCGACCTTGATCACGACGGATGCGTCGTTTTTGATGGCCCTCGACTCGCGCATCATGCCGTCGTCGTTGAGCTGCGACAGGGCGATGACGTGGCAGTCCAGTTCCACCGACAGGTTCTTGAGGCCGCGGGAGACGGCGGCGACGGCCTGTTCGCGGGTGCTGTTGCGTGTGTGCTCGACTTCGACGAGCTGGAGGTAGTCGACGACGAGTACGTCCAGGCCGCCGTCGCGGACGCAGGCCCGGCCAGCTGACTCGATGTCGCGCAGCGCGGCGCTGTCGGGCCGGTAGACGTGCAGCGGCAGCGTCTTGAACAGCTCCCGTCCGAGACGCTCGATCGTCTTCCACTCCTCGGCGGTGAGGCCGTCCTGCCGGGTGAGGTGGTGCATCGCGATCAAGCCCTCGGCTGCGGCGATCTTCTGCATCAGTTCCGTGCTGCTCATCTCCAGCGACGAGAACAGCACCTTGGCCCCGGTCTTGGCGGCCGCCACCGCCGCGTTCAGGGCCAGAGTCGACTTGCCCACGCCGGATTGCGCGGCGATGACCGAGACGTTCCCGGGCCACATGCCCGAGGTCACCGCGTCGAGGTCGGCGATCCCGTAGGGGAGTCCGATCTCCCGCCCGGTCTGGATCTCCTCCAGCTCGGCGACGAAGTCGAGATACAGGTCGGCGACGGCGGGCGGGGCGGCGCTGAGGCCTGGCGTGCCCGCGGCGATCTCGGTGAGCTGCTGCTCGACGAGGCTGCGCACGTCTGCCTCGTCGCCTTCCTCGCTGTAGGCGTACTGCAGGATCTTCATCGCCGATTCGATCGCCGCGCGCCGGTACGCCTTCGCGCGGACGATCTCGGCGTAGTACGCACCGTTCGCGGCCGTGGGGACGGCCTGGATGCAGGTGTGCAGGTACGGGGCTCCGCCGGCCTTCGCGAGCTCCCCGCGCCGGGTCAGCTCCTCAGCGACGGTAACAACGTCCACCGCCTCCTTGGCCTGGTGCAGGTCAACGATGGCGCGGTGGATCATCCCATGGGCGGGCCGGTAGTACTCGTCCGCGACGATGCCCGTCTCAAGGGTCTCCGCGAAGTACCGGGTCGCTGCCCCGGTGCTGCTCATCAGGGTGCCGAGGACGGCCTGCTCGGCTTCCAGGTTCTGCGGGGGCTTGCGCATGATGCCGGGTGCCGGGGCGGCGTCCCGGAGGTCGGATTCGTCGGAGCCGGCGGGCGGGCGCTGGCCGGGAAGGTCCCGGGTGCTGGACACTGGTGGTCTCCTGTTCGGGTGCATCGGGCAGGGGGTACGGGTCGGACCGCGGGAACGGTCCGGCCCGTTTTGCGTCAGGCCGTGACGCAGGGGATGCAGCGGCTACCCGCGGGGTAGTGCGGGTGCTTGGGGCACATGGCATCCGACGACGAGCCCTGCGCGGGCTGGAGCGCGGCGGCAACAACCGCGTAGCGAGGCAGGTTCGGGATTCGGTCGCCCGCCAGCAGGCGGTACGGGTTAGTCACCTTGTGCGGGTTCTTCGTGAGCTGCTTGGTGAGAACGAGTCGATCGACCACATGGATGCCGGGCCACCCCTGCTCGGCCATCACCTTGAGGAGCTTCGGGGCGAGCTTGACCGCGTTCAGGCGGCCCTGGGTCCAGGGATCCGGCAGCAACTCCAGGACGTCGGCAGCCGCCCGGAGGTCTTCCTCGGCGTAGCCAGCCTCCTCCCCCTCCTTCTGTGACGGCAGCGACATGTGGCCGCTGGTGTCCGTGAGGGGGTAGGGGGAGGAGGTAGTTACCTCCTCCGGGGGGTGTGGGGGGGATCCGGCATTGCCGGAAGTGGTGCTGACCTGCGGAAACGTCGAGTCGGCATTGCCGGATCCGGCATTGCCGGCCGTCCTGCCGACCACAGCACACGCCGGCGCGGTGCCGCGCCTGGCCGGCCTGCCCGGCGAGATCCCCGTGGGCTGGGACGTCATCGAGGACCTCCAGGCCCAGGTGTCCAAACAGCTCAGCGCCAAGGACCCCAACAAACTCCTCGAAGAGGCCGACCGGCGGGCCCTGGCGAAGTCCCTGACCCGCAACGCGGTCGCCGACTGGGCCACCAAGTACGCCCAGGGCAACGCCCCGCTCAGCCAGGAGCAGGAGACGTCGATCGCCAACGCGGTCTTCGACGCCATGTACCGCGGCGGCCGCCTCCAGTCCCTCCTCGACGAGAAGGGAGTCGAGGACGTGATGGTCGACGGGCTGCGCGCGCACGTCGAGTACTACGACCGGCCGCGCCGCACGATCGAGAAGGTCGCCGACAGCCACGAAGAGCTGATCGCCTGGGTCAACCGGATGGCCCGCCTATCCGGACACGGCGAGCGGGCCCTCACCCAGGCCACCCCCATGATCGGCTTCCGCATGCCCGACGGCTCCCGGGTCACCTCCTCGCTGCTCACCACCCGCCCGTCGGTCGTCATCCGCCGCCACCGCATCCAGCAGCACGGCATCGCCGAGCTCGTCCGGTGGGGCTCGATCAACCCGCTCCTGGAACGGTTTTTGACCGCGTGCGTCCACGCCAAGATGAACATGCTGGTCGTCGGCGACATGGGAGCGGGCAAGACGTCGCTGCTGCGCGCGCTCGGCCGTGAGATCCCGCCCGCCGAACGGCTGGTCACCCTGGAGTCCGACCGCGAGCTCTACCTGGACGAGCCCGGCCCGAAGCCGGGGCCGGTGACGTTCGCGTTCGAGGCCAGGCAGTCCAACGGCGAGGTCCGAGGCGGCGAAAAGGCCGGCGAGGTCAGCATCTCCGACATGTTCGCCACCGCGCTGCGCTACAACGCCAGCAGGGTCATCGTCGGCGAGGTCCGCTCCACCGAGATCGTGCCGATGCTGAACGCCATGTCCTCCGGCGGCTCCGGCTCCATGTGCACGCTCCACGTCCGCCGCCCGCACGCCATCATCAGCCGCCTGGTCCAGCTGTGCACCGAGGCCGGCATGCAGACCGAGGCCGCCCACCACCTTATCGCCGCCTCCATCGACGTGGTGGTCTACCTGACCTACCTGGACGAGACGACGATCGGCGGCCGCAAGCACAGGTACGTGAGCAGCATCTACGAGGTCCACGACACCGTCGGCGAAGGCGGCCGGCCGGTCACCACCGAACTCTTCGCCCCCCAGGGCGGCGAACCGCGCGCCGTCTACAAGAACATGCCGACCTTCATCGACGACCTGGAGCGCACCGGCCTGTTCAGCCGGCAGTGGCTGACCGACAACCCGCACGGCGCCTGGGGACCGCCCCTGCAGAGAGAAGGCGCACGGTGAACTCCCACACCTCTCTGGAACAGCTGGAGCAGCACGGCTTCCTCAACCAGGCGCTGTCCCGGTTCCTGAACGCCTGCGTTCTCGGCGAACTCAACCTGGTGATCTCCGGCCCCGGCAAAAGCGGCCGCACGACCCTGCTGCGGGCACTGGGCCAGGCCGTTCCCGCCTACCAGCGGATCGTGACCCTCGAACCTCTTCCGCAACTGGGACTGGCCGGCCCCGGCCGTCAGGTTGTCGAAATGAGCGGCCCCCACACCACCGCCCTGGTCCCGCTGGCACTCCACCACGACGCGCACCGGATCCTCGTCGACCAGCCTGAAACCGATGCTCTCCCGGCAGTACTCCAGGCCATGACGAGCGGCCGCGGCTCGATGTGCACGGTGACCGCGGCGGACCCCCGCGACGCCATCGACCAGCTCACCGACCTCTGCACGGCAGCGCTGGGCCCCGCCGCGCCCCGGCAGGTCGAAGAAGCCGTCGACCTCGTCATCCACCTCTCCCACCACCCCGGGCAGCCCGGCGGACACCGCTTCATCTCGCACATCAGCGAAACGACCAGCCACCACCAGAACCCCGCCGCGGCCCTGCACACGGTGTTCGCCCCCGTCCCGGGACAGCCGCGCGCAGTGTTCCAGAACGAGCCCGCCTGTATCGGCCGACTCGAACAGAACGGCTTCGACCGCGCGGACCTTACGGAAGCGGCACTGACCTGGGGGCCCGCATGACCACCTCCCAACTGGCCCTGACCGCGGCCTGCTGCGCCGTGCTCACCCTGCTCGCCGTCGTCGCCGCCGTGCGCGAGTTCCGCGGCCGCATCCCCGACCCGGCCAAACCGAGATCCCGCATGACCGGCCGCATCCAGCGCGCGAAGGCCGAACTGCCGGAGGCGTGGCAGCGGCGCTGGCGGCACCTGCTCACCGCGGCGGGCATCGTGGCACTGGTGGTATGGGCCTGGACCGGCTGGCCCGTCCACGGTCTCCTCGCCGGTGCCGCCGTCCTCGCCCTGCCCTACCTCCTCAACCCGGGCACCGCGGCCACCCAGCGGATCGAGCGCCTGGAGGCGCTCGGGCAGTGGCTCAACCACCTGGCCGGTGTCCACCAGGCCGGAATCAGCCTCTCCCAAACCATCCAGGCCTCCGCGAAGGCCGCGCCCGCGCCGATCGCCCCGAACGTGCGGGCCCTGGCGGACCGGCTGCGCTCCGGAATGGAAGCGAACGACGCCTTCGCCCTGTTCGCCGACGAGCTCGCCGACGGCGTGTCCGACCACGTCGTCCTGCTCTTCCAGTCCCATGCCGTCTACAAGGGCCCCGGACTGTCCGACGCGCTGGAGGCCCTGGCCGTCACGATCCATCAGCAGGCCGCGGACGCCCGTGACATCGAGGCCGACCGGGCGAAGGTCCGCAAGAGCTCGCGCATGGTCTCGGTCGTCATCTGCATCGTCGTGGTCGGCTGCATGCTCAACGACGCCTGGTCCGGCTGGTGCCAGTCCCCGGTCGGGCAGATCGTCCTCGCCGGCCTCGGCGGGCTCTTCGCCTACACCCTGCGCTGGCTGCGGAAGATCGCCAGGACCGAACCCGACCCCCGGCTCATCGACCCGCTTCCGCCCGCCCAGCTCACCACCACGGGAGGCGCCCGATGATCCCCATGAACGCGGTGCTCCCCGCAGCGGCCGCAGGCGTCCTGATCGGCCTGGCCGTACGCGCGGCCATGCCCGCCCGCCGCGACCTCGCATCCGCCCTGGACCGCCTGGACGTCTCCAAGACCGGCGGACCGCCCCTGTCCTCAACCACCCACACGACCACCACCGGCACAACGTTCCAGAAACGCGTCGGCGCCCGGCTGCTCGACGAACTCGGCGGCCGCATCACACTGCCCGTCAAGGACCTGAACCTGCTGAGGATCAGCCCGGCCGAGCATCTCGGCAAGCGGGCCTTGTTCACCCTGTACGGCCTGCTGCTCCCGCAGCTCCTCCAGGCGCTCCTCGCCGCAGCCGGCGCGGCCTTCCCGTTCACGGTTCCCGCGATCGTTTCCCTCGCCATGGCCGGCCTGTTCTGGTTCTGGCCCGGCAAGGACGTCGCCCGCGACGCGGCAGCCGTCCGTCTCATCGTCCGTCACGCCGCCGCCTCCTACCTGGAGCGCGTCGCGCTGGCCCGCATCGCGAACTCCGGCGCGGCCCAAGCCCTGACCCAGACCGCGGAAGTCGGTGACGGCTTCATCTTCGTGCGCATGCGGCAGGTCTTCCACCAGGCCGACCTCTCCGGTGTCACCGTCTGGGACGCCCTCAAGCAGCTCGGCGACGAACTCGACATCCCCGAACTGACCCGCCCCGCCGACACCCTCGCCCTCGCCGGTGACGGTGCGGCCGTCTACACCACCCTGCAGGCCCAGGCCCGGCAGCTACGCATCGCGCTGCTGTCGGACGCGAAAGCGCAGGCCAACGCGGCGAGCGCGGCGATGATCCTGCCGGTCACCTTCGGCGTCATCCTCATGCTCACGTTCGTGATGATCCCCGTCACGATCACCATCCTCGGAAGCTGAAAGAGAAACACTCATGGACATCCAGACCCTGACCGTGTGGATCCGCGGCCGGTACGCGGCCCTGAAAGCCGGCAAGGACGCCGGGCAGACCTCCACCGAGCTGGCGGTGATCGCCGGTGCGCTGCTGGTCGGCGCCGGCCTGCTGGTACTGGCGATCCGCACCAAGCTCCTGGAGAAGATCGGAATCATCAACGGCGGCTGACCACCCCCCGCACCCGCATCACCATCACGTCGAAGAAGCCGAGGAAGATGAAGCACGCACACGAGCCCCGAAGAGGCGGTGGGAGACTGACACGTCCGGGACGGCGTGCGACAGCACTCCTCCGGCGGCGGGCGCGGGGCGATCGCGGTTTCGGCAGCGTCGAGTTCGCGGTCCTGGCCGTCGTCGTCCTCGCGCTGATCTTCACCGCCGTCCAGGTCGGCCTGTACTACCACGCGCGCAAGGTCGC
>NZ_JBSFET010000144.1:0-10082 GCF_053594575.1 Streptomyces sp. NPDC001880 | reverse complement strand
CCTGGAGGACACTTTCCCAAGTCGAACTCGCGACGGCCGAGTGGGTCGACTGGTACTGCCACCGCCGACTCCACGGTGAAATAGGGCACATCCCACCCGTCGAATACGAGACCAACTACTACCTCACCACCGCGAAACCCCAGGCCAAAACCACAATCTGAGATCTCTACCGAACCCGGGGCGGTTCAGTCCTGCTGGTCCTGGGTGAGTTTGTCTCGTCTCGTTTTGGTGTTCGAGACCCATACCCCGAGCTTCACGATCACCGGTTCCGTCTCGCCGTTGACCGCGATTTCTTCGCTGTGGCCGCGTGGCACGGGCCGGTGGGCGCCTTCCCGCGCGACCCACTGCGTGAGGGCCTGCACGCCGCGGTGGAAGGCCTGCTGCGCCTTGCTCAACGCTTCCTTCCGCGAGAACGCGGTGCACTGGGTGCCGACGGTGCCCGATACCCAGCACAGTCCCATCGGCCACCCCCCAGTCAGCGTGGGTGTACCTGTCAACACGCTGCTGAGCAGGTCCTTGCCGATGAGAAGTGGGCCGACACCCTCACCGATGCCGACCGGCGGGCCCTGTGCTGTTCTGGACCCACGTCAATCCGTTCAGCCGCCTCGACTCTGGAGCACCACGCCGACCACGGCGGCGCCCGACCCGGCCCCGGCTCCGGCCGCCGACCCAGCGGCGACGTCGCCGGCGGCCCCGGTCGACGACGACCAGGCGGTGGGGCTACGCGACGCCGCCGAACACCACCTGCCTTACACCCTCGCCGCGCTGCGCTACGCCCGCGTGTGCCAGGGAGCGGGGGGCCGCCGGTGAGAGTGCGGTCGCAGCTTCGACAACGCCCCGCCCTCAGATCCAGGGTCCGGTAGGCCGATTGTCCTGATCCGCCAGCTTGGCCCTGGGATGATCAGGCCGTTACTGGACAGCAGCGAAAGGTGAGGGGGAGCGCGGTGTGGGACTACTCGGAACTCAGCGCGGAGGCACGCAAGCTAGGAGGCCCTGATGCCCTACGGGCGGCCTACGTCCAGCTCGGGCGGCGGCTAGGCCAGCGGCGAGCCTTCATTCTCGGTGCCCTTGCCGTCGGCGTGCCGGTGGCTGGGTGGAAGGTCTTGAAGGACTACCGCGACCGCCGTGCCGTCGCCGCTTCCCAGGCCACGGTCGTGACCTCCGAGGCCGCGCCCGCGACGGAGGAGGCCGTAGTCGCCGAGGCGGAGGCTGTACTCACGGCCGTCGAGGTCGCGCCGGTGGTCGATGAGCCGGAGCCGGAGCCCGCCGCCGAGTCCTCACCCTCGGCCACCGCAGCCCAGTCCACCCCAACGGCTGGCGGATACTTCAGCGCGTAGGAGCGCGAACGCCCCAGCGCTGACTGCCGGGAAGGGCCACGCTAGGACTCCTCGGTCCTCCCTCGCGCAGTGCACCGGCCACCCGACCGGGGCCTCCCGGTACGGGCGCAGCTTCGGCAGCAGCTCGGTGAGCAGGGGAGGACGCTAGTAGCCTCGCCTACTCCTCTTCGTCGACCCCCTTTCTCAAGTTGCGGAAGGGGTCCGGAACGCCAGGGCGTTCGCTCCGACCACGGGATCGTCGGCACTGGCGGCTGCCCGCTGCGTGGTGGCGTAGTGGCGTTCGGCGGCGGCTGACGGTCACGTCTGGATGGGCCGTGGACGGGGGAAGAGCGTGAATCGTTCCGGAGCGAACCCCTCCAGACCGGTGAGCGAGATGCGATCGGCGTTGTAGAGGCGGATCTCCACGTTCATAAGGGACTGGAGAGGGGCTAGATCGTAGGCAACGTCTGCGAGAGCGTTGATCCATAGCTGCTCAAGATTCGGAAACTGGTCCGGGATCAGGTCGAGGCGGATGTCGGACCGAGACACAGAGAGCACGAGACGATTGACGGTGGCCATGAGGGGGGCGTTGGCGAAGTCGGCGTCGGTGACCTGAAGGCTGGTCAGCTGAGGCAGCTCGGCGAGCTCGGCCCATTCCACTGCGTCCATGACATGGTTGACGACAACGTCTTCGAGCATGGCCCACTGGGCGATGCCGGTGATGGAGGCCTCTATCTGGCCGCCGAGCCAAAGCCTTGTGAGAGTTGGCGAGGCGGGCAGGGTATGCAGCGTTCTCCACGGCAGGACGGTATAGAGCAGCAGTTCACGCAGCTGTGGGAGATTGTTGAGCGCCTGGAAGGAGAAACCCTCAGGCAGGTCCAGCAGGTTCAGCTCCTGCAGGGGCAGTCCGGCGAGATGGTGTAGGCCGTCGACGGGTGTCGAGGGGCCAAGAGCCAACGAGCGCAGCGCGGCCAGAGACCGAACGAACGACAGACTGTGCAGAGAGGGCTCCTCCATGGGCCGGAGGGATAGGGATGTGGTGTGTTCCGGGGAAAGATGCTCGAGGATCTCTGACGGGGTGAGTGCCAGCTCGAACGAGATGAGTTCGATCGGTGTCAGCAGCGGGAGAGCGTCAAACTGCGCACGAGTCCGGACGGTGACATGCAGGCGATCCCGGACAAGGCGGAGGATGTCGCGGGCGTAATCGGCTGCCTCAAAGTTGGTCCAGCCCAGCATCAGTTCGTGGCGCGGCACCGAGGGGGCGACAGTCGGGACGAAATGTTGCAGGTACGCATAAGCTTGGTCGCCGCCCATGGCTGCGGCAGTGCGGAACACGGCAATGATCTCGTCTTCGGGCAGTCCGTCGGCGGTGGGTGGCAGTAGATCCAGAATGCCGGGACCCAGCGCGGACAGGGTGTTTGCTTCCTGGATAGTGCGGGGCGGCATCAGGGCTGCGGCGCGCGCCGTGACCTTATGGCGCGTGTCAGGGGCGACTTCGGTGGCGTAGTGCATGCTGGCGGCCGCCAGGAGGTGCAGCCTGGGCCGGTGCTCGTTCTCAGCATCACCGCGTTCAATGAGGCGGCGTAGCAGATCTGCGCTTTCAACAGGCCTGGCGTGGGCAACGGCCATGCGTATTACGTCCTCCCACTGGTCGTCATGGGCATTGTTGACCAGCAGCGGAAAGTCGTGGGCCTCGATGGCGGCTTTTGCCCCGAGATAGTCCTGGAAGGTGCGGTGGACGAAGTCGATGGTGTCCATGGTGGGCTTGCGCAGCAGCCCGCTGCGGCCGACCAGATGCGTCAGGACCTGGTCGGCAGTGCCCTGCTCGGCCACAGTCGGCATAGCTGGCAGAGCGTCGTCGACCAGGGCCATCGCGGTGGCCCGGTCCATCTCGGTCTGGCGGTTGCGGATGAGCCAGTAGGCCAGACGCTGCAGTAGCTGGATGCTCTGGTGCTCGGTGAGCTGAATGCCTTCCGGGACATCGATGCTGCGCTCAAGGTCACGGCGCACGAGCAGCATCGACAGCGCTGCCTCGTACAACTCCATGCGGCTGTGGGGCAGGTGACCGCGGCGGTCCCGGTGCAGCGCGCAGATCAACGCGCACATCAGGGGTGTGCTGGACAACTGCGCCAGGTCACGCTGAGCACGCACTGTCACCTGGAGCGCTGCTTCGAGATCATGCAGCTGTGATCGTTCGGCGTCGGTTGCTGCACTGTGCCGGGCGGCGGTATGCCACCGGCCGACGAAGAGTCCAATGTCAGCGGCACTCATAGGCCGTACTGACAGTTCGGTGAAGCGCGACGAAGCCAGCCAGCCTTCGGGTACAGCGGACGGACGCGTGGTGACCACGAAGCGTGCGTCCTCGTAGGCCGCCAAGAGCCGCTCGAGCCAGTCCCGGGTGGCGCCTCGGTGCTCTTGAGGAACCTCGTCGATTCCGTCGACCAGGACGAGTGCTTCCCCCCGGGCGAGTACGGCATCGGCCCAGCCTTCAGGTTGTGAGGCGGCCAGGGGGGTGCCGACCGCAGAGAGGAAATCCTGCGGCTCTGGAAGGGGCCCACGCCTCACCAGCGTCCGCAGCGGCAGGGTGAACGGAATCTGCCCCCTCCAGTCCGCCAGTTCTGCCGGCAGCTCATCGCGCGCCGTGGCGACAGCCAGCCACTGCAGCAGCGTTGTCTTTCCGCTGCCGGCGAGCCCTCGCAGAAGCACGCGTCGGCAGTCGGCCAACGCGTGTTCGGCACGCTTCACCACGACGGATGGCCGGTTCGATTCCTCACTGCCTGCAGGCCAATCTTCCGCCCGCTCCGCCAGTTCCAAGCTCAAGTACGCCGCGTCCAGCGGCCAGCGCGCACGTTCCGGCCGGCTCAGGTCCAGCCCTACGACGGTCAGCTGGGAATGCCGTTCCGTCACGTAGCTGAGGTACCGCTCCTCGAAGGAGGGCTGCACTCTGGGCCCCACCGGCCTGCGGGTGACTCTCCTTGGAGAGCCCTGGTACACCTGCGGTACTCGGGCAGCGGCTTCGCGAAGGGCCAGCAATGGCTCCACACCCGTGCCCATCGCCTTCGCCAGGGCCATCAGCGTGGCCTCGGAGGGCACCACTTGGCCGTTCAGCGCCTGGCTGATCGTTGTCCGCCCCAGCCTGGTCCGCTGCTGCAGCCCGCCCATCTGCAGACCCCGCTGCGCCCTGAGGGTGCGCAGCCGCAGCGCGAGCTCTGCCAACGGATCCTCGTGCACGTCCCCCATGTCCTGCTTCTCCGTCTCTCGGACGACCGTCTTCGTTCATCTTTGTTCGCCCTGAACCCCGGTGAACACCAGAACCGCGAAATTCGCCGAAGTCGCATCGTCAATCGACCGGAGAGAAGGCAATGAACACCTCCCCCGACCACCTGATGATCCTGGCCCTGCTCCTGGCGGTCGTCGCGCTCTTCTGCACTCTCGTGGGAGCGGCGACCGGCCTGCTTGCTCGCATCGACGGAGCCACCTACGCCAGCGCCCTGCTACGGGGCGCCGTGGCCTTCGCGGGCAGTGCCACCCTCTCTCTGGCACTGCTGACCTTCGTTCTGGCAGCACTGTGAACGACAGATGCGTTGCCGTACTTCGAAGCTGTACGTGGCGTCCGGTACGGCCGCGCCGTCGGTCGTGGATGCTCGGTCAGGGCCAGGGCACCGACTGCAGGGTCTCTGTTTATCTAGGGTCGCCCAGGCTGTGGGGCACCTAGGTTACGCGCTCCTATTCAGCCTTGGCGTGGGTTGGGGTGTGTGGGTGGTTCTGGGCTGGGGTGTTGCAGGTCGTCGCCGACCACCACAGGCCCGGACCCCACCTGCGCCCCGGCACGACCGGGAACGCCGACACCGGATCCAGCCCCTCGAAAGCCACCGCCACAGCCGCGTCCGCCCACCGCTGCTGCACCACCTGCCCCACCGGATCGAGGAAGACGGCTTCGAACCCCGCCCCGACCGCAATGTCCCGCTGCCCAGCCCTCTCAGGACCGCCCATCACACCCATGCCACTTACCCACCCCACCGGTGCCCCCACCGCGCCGCACACGTTTTACGGGTTCTGATCACAGACCGCCGCCCCATGCGCTAGAAGCAGCGACCGGACCACCCCCGGCTCTACTCGTCGTCCGCACCCCGATACGTCCCGAGGACTTCTACCGCCTCCTCCTCGGACAGCCGCGCCCACCGGGCCACCTCGTCCACCCTCACCCCGGCGTTCACCCCGGCCACCATGACCCGCAGCAGCACCTGGTCGAGCAGATCCGTGCCACGACTCAAGCCCTCCAGCATGGACCGGGCCACCTCCGCGGTGGTGCCGACCTGCGCACCGCGCAACTGCTGCAGCTGCTCCTCGGCCTCCCCGAGGAGATTGGTGATCAAAAAGCGCTGCTCGGCGGGCACCACGGCCCGCCAGTTCGTCCCCGAGCCGGGCATCTTCTTCTCCCTGGCCAAGACCCGCAGCCCTGCGGCCATCGTCGACGGCTGGTACTCCTGCCGCACCCACCACACGTTCTCCTCGAACCGCGCATACAGACCCGGCCGCCCTTCGGGATGACGGCGCAGGCGGACAACCGCCCCCTCCACGCGACCAGAGGACCCCCGTAGTCGACCGCGATCAACGGCCCCAACCAAGGCCGTCCCACCCGCCCGCCGAGACGACGGCAGAACGCCCCGTCCGCCCCCAGCGGCCACGGCCGTTCACCCCCGCTGTCCACCCACACAAGCTGCGCCATGACCGGATCCAGCAGCGCATCCGCGACCGCCACCACCTCCGGGAAGATCACCGCATCCCGCCCCACCACCCGCCACCACTCCAGGTCATCCCCGGCGTCACCGCCCGCGACCAGGTGCAGGCGCCGTGGCCAGATCTCCTCCCGCTCCCACCCGTACGCCCCCTCCCACCACCGCGCCACCACCGCATAAGCCAGCGCGAACACCTCCCCAGACCCCACACCGGCCCGCACCGCACGACGCGCCACACCAGCCCACCGCCGCTGCGCCGCGGCTACTTCCGGAAGACCCCGCAGATCGAGGTACTCGTGAGGCTGGTCGGCGTCCGCGTCCAGCAGCCACCGCCTGTGCCGGACACACACCCGCTCCCACCGCGGTGCGTACCGCACCACCCGCACCTGCGCCCCCGTACGCCGGGCCGTACACAGACGGCACCCGAACGCGACCGGCCCCACCACCGCACCCCCGGCACGCCACACCGCCAACGGCTCCCCGCCCTCCCCGGCGGGGAACTTGGCATCCTCCCCTCCCCAGGACGGCAACGCCCGCCCCAGAACCTCCTGCCCGACCCCGCACAACCGGGCCAGAACCTCCCGCCCAGCCGCGTTCAGCACCACCTCGCCATCCGCCCGCTCACCCCCACCCTCATGCCGGGGCCGCGAACCACGCCACCGCCAGCACGACCACAGAGCCTTCGCCTCCATCCCGTAGCAGGCCGCGACACGGCCGATCAGCGACGACGTCATCTCCCCGGCAAGAGGAGCAACACGAAAGACCCCAGGCACCACACCGCCGACACGGACAACCCCGCCACCATCAGACACCCGCACCCCTCCAGCTGTTACCCAGGCACCCAGACTGGCCCGAGCGGCATCAGGACGTCCGGCGAAACAGCGAAGAACAGCCCCGCCCGGTCAAAGGACGGTTCCTGCACACCCACCCCTACCAGCGCATCCCGAGCGCATCCAGGTCGGCTCGGCGTTGTTCGGTGAGCCTGTCGGCACGCTTCCGTACGTTGTCGAGCCAGGTGCCCAGCCGTACGGTCACAGGCTCCTCAGCGCCGTTCTGGCGTCCCACCGCGGCACCTCCTTCCAGGCGCTCGATGTGCTTCCTCGGCACCCGAAGATGCCCCTCCCGGGCATGGAACTGCCGCGCGGCGCGGAGGTTCACCGCCCACATATCGTCCTGCGTCCGCCGCACCGGCTGTTCTGCTTCTTCGGCGGGTTCGATCCCGAGGACGTTGTCCAGCAACCACTGCTGCGCGGGCAGGAGCTGTTCCCACCCGTGCCGCTGCGCCGTGACCCAGCGTCCGAGGTCCTCGCCCTGCACGATCACTTTGCCGGCCGCCACCGGCAAGACCCCGCCGTCCTCGAGGAGGCTCTGGATGAGCCGGAAGCACCGCTGCCATCCCGTGTCCCATACCGGGCACCATCCCGGGTCGATGTCCTCCAGCGCCGTGCGCCGCGCCTCGGTCAGCGCACCCGCACTGCTCTCGACAGCCAGGCCGGCCTGCCGCCGCTGCACGATCTGATCCGCGGCCCGGGCGGCGAAGCGCTGGTTCTTGGCCCAGGTCCCGACCGGATACCCGTCCCAGACCGCAGTCGTGGGCGGCAACAGATGCCCGTGCACGGTGGCCCAGGCGCGGGCGGCTGTGAGGCCTTCCTCGAACGCGACATCCTGGTGCGACCAGACCATCCCCAGCCCGACCAGCTGTTCCACCCGCCCCGCATCCAGGCGTCCGGCCTTGTGGGATTTGCGCTGGTCGGCGAGCCAGGTCCCCAGCGGGAACCCGGCCGGCACCCAGGTATCGGGGGTGATGTAGTCGTACGGCACCCGCAGCTCCCGCGCCCCGGTTTCCTTCACGTACCGCACGCATGCCTGGATTCCGCGCCGCCAGAACGTGTTCTCCGGCTCGATGACCCGCAGCTTCACGAACTGCGCCAGCAGTGCCGGGTCACGGGGTGTGCTGAACTTCAGCAGCCCCCGAGCCGGCGCACTCGGCCCTCGCTCGCCCTCCGGCTCTTCCCGCTCAGCTTCCGCCTCGCCTTCACCGACTCCTTCCGGGTGCCAACTCCCGCTCCGGATACGGGGATCGGCGAGGTGTTCGATCGTTTCGGTGTCGTGTGCTCGCAGTGCCCCGAGGACCTTCGCGAGGGTTCCGTAGGCGTCCGAGGTCAGCATTTCGTCCGGTGTTTCACCCGGAGCGAGGAATACCGGAACAATCAGAGAAGCGATCTTCCCTTGACCGGGCTTGATTCTCAGGGCACGTCCGACCATTTGCACGATATCGATCATCGACCCCCGCGCATCGCAAAATGCGACGGAATCACAATTCGCGGTATCGACACCCTCACCCAGTACCTTCACTGAGCTCAGCACCCGCAACGCCGCCGGCACCAGACCCCGCCCACCAACACCACCCTCCACCAGCTGCGCCTGGTCATGGTCCTCGATGACGTCGGAGGCGAACTCCTCCAGGACGGCGCGTCGGTGGGCGGGTGGGTGTTCGCCATACAGCCAGTCCGCCCATACCCGCTCCGGTTCCGGGTAGCGCCTGGGGTTGTCTTCCCAGAGCTTCCGGGCTGCGTCGACGATGCCTGTGGCCATGGCTTCGGCTTCGCTGACCCGGCTGTGGAACGTCAGGACCTTGCGCAGGTTCTCCTGGGCGGCCGCGCTTACGAGCCCGGTCTGCAGTGCCGCGAGCCGCGCTCCGCGTGCAGCGTCCGACCCGAGCCCGGCCTCTTGGCGCAGCTGATGGAACTCGGGATCGGAAATATCGACGCACACCACCTGATATGGCGCCACCAACCCTCGGCTCACCGCCTGTGAGAGCGTCAGTTTGTACGCCACCGGCCCGAATACCCGCGACCCCGGATCCATGCTCGCGATCAACCGCGGCTCCCCGCTCTCACCACTCCGGGCGTGCTCGGGTGCTTCCCAGATCCGGGCCGTGGCAGTCATGTACAACCGCCGGGTCGCAGGCATCTTCGCCTGGTCGTGCACCGCAGCCCACGGCTTCCCGGCGTACCCGCTCGTCCGGTGCGCCTCGTCGAGGACCATCAGGTCAAACGCACCAAGTCCGACAGCATGGGCACGCTGGAGAATGCCAAGACCGACAGCGGCGTACGTGGCGAACACCGTCACCCGCTCCAGCCCCCTTACCCAGGCCACGAGTTCGCCAGGGTCGGTCGTGCACGGCACACCGTCGGAGTCGTCGGCCCGGAGCGAGCACACCCCGACCATCGCCCCCGCACGGCCGCCCTCCCGCCACGCAGCCGCGGTCTGGGTCAGCAGGTCCAGTGTCGGGACCAGGACCAGGACATGCCGCGCGCCGAGTTTCTCGGCGGCCGCGACGGCGATCAGGGTCTTCCCGGAGCCGGTCGCAGCGATCACCTGGGTCCGCAGCCCCTCAGCCGGCAGGTGTCCGCTCGCAGGCGTCTGCAAGACCCTCAGAACCGCGTCCACCGCCTCCACCTGATGCGGAAACAACTCCTTCAGTGTCACCAGAACTTTCCTCTCCTCAACCGCTTCAGATATATTTCCAAGCCAGAAAAGACCCGGATCCATGTGCAGCAACATGCATTTTTCAGAGACAACCAAGACACAGACAACCGACCCCAGGGACAGCGGCAGGGCGTCGGTTCCCTTAATCTAGCTGGCTATAAAGAATGACGCACGCTGACCTCAGAAGGGTTTCGAACCGCCAGTCTGTCATCTGCGCAGAGCTGTCCCTGCCAGCCCTGAACCCTCCTGACAGGGACTCAAGGGAGCAGAGAACAGGTAGGAAGCCCCGGCCTTCACGACCCGTCACCACACACCCCAGCAAGACCACCCCAACCCGTAGCCAGCCAAGGGCCGTGCTCCGCACGGCCCGCCGCCCGGATCGCGGAGCGATCCGGGCCTCAGTCAACGAAGTTGACTGCCCGGGCCACGGAGTGGACCGGCGACCCCGGACGAAGTCCGGGAACAACGCACGGAGTGCGTTGTCATCTTCCGCCGCGTAGCGGCGGCGCGTCGTGTCTGCGGAGCAGACCGCGCG
>NZ_JBSFET010000143.1:0-10162 GCF_053594575.1 Streptomyces sp. NPDC001880 | reverse complement strand
CCCGTCGAATACGAGACCAACTACTACCTCACCACCGCGAAACCCCAGGTCAAAACCACAATCTGAGATCTCTACCGAACCCGGGGCGGTTCAGGTTGCCGGGCCGTGCGGTCCGGCAACCTTCCGAGGCGCTGTGTGCCGCTCTGAGTAACGCGGTCAGTTTCGTGGTTCTTCTTCTGCCTTCCCGAGGTAATAGGCGTGGTGGTGGCGGGCTCGCAGGGTTTCGGGGTGGTCGGGGCCCAGGACGCGTGCCCGGTCCGCAGCGACCTCGGCAAACAACCTCGCCGCCTCCGCACGCTCACCCATCTGCCCAAGATTCCAGGCATGGCTGTAGCGAAACTCGAGGGTGTCGGGATGGTCAGGGCCCAGAACCCTCTCGCTGTCGGCAAGCAGCTGCTCCATCAGCTCGATGGCTTTCTCCTGTTGCCCTGCCCCCCAGTAGCAGTCGCTGAGGACACGACGGAGGATGAGCGTATTGGAGTGGTCGGCACCCTGGATGTGCTCCCAGTCCACCAATGCCTGAACACCCTGGGCAATGGCCTCATTTATGTTCCCCAGCTTCGCGTACGAGAAGGTGAGCACGTAGCGGAAATGTGAGGTAAGCATGTGGGCGCGGCCGAGGGCTGCCATCGCCGATTCTCCGATGCGTACAACGTCGTCGAACCGCTCCGCCTGGAAGTAGTCATAGGCGAGCTGGGTCCCTGCCATCAGGGTGAAAAGAGCGTTAGCGCCCAGTACGCGCGTGCAGTGCGCGACGACCTGTTCGTGGAGGCTGATCGCCTCTTCCAAGCGGCCGGCGCACATGTAGATGTCCGCAAGGCTGCTGCGGGCTCCCAGACTCTCTTGGTGGTCAGCCCCGAGGACGCGCTCGTAGTCAGCGACCAGCCCTTCCCCCAACATGACCGCCTCCGCCACGCGGTCGGCGTTCTTGTAGCAGTCGGCGAGCTTGGCCCGGGCCTTGAGGGTGTGGGGATGGTCGGCGCCCAGGTGTCGCACGCAGTCGGCAACCGCTACCTCAAGGAGGGCGACTGCGGCCTCCTTCTGCCCACCGTCCCGGTATGTGCTGGCCAATTCCACGCGCGCGGTCACGGTGCCGGGGTGGACGGTGCCGAAGACCCGCTCCTGGTCACGGACGACCCGTTCCTGAAGGACGATCGCATCCTGCGTCCGCCCCGCCATGACGTAGTATGCGCTCAGGTTCGTGCGGGCGCTCAGCGTGTGCGGGTCGTCGCCGCCCAGCGCACGCTCGCAGTCCGCTACGAGGGCCTCCTGGAGGCGCACTGCCTCGTCGAGGCGCGAGGTCAACATGAGACTCCCGGCGAGCAAATCGCGGTATTCCAGCGTGTCGAGGTGGTCGGGGCCCAGCATGTGTGCCGATTCGGCGGCCACCTGTTCCAGGAGGGACACCGCTTCGCCTGGCCGTCGCTGCATTGCGTAGCAGGTGGCGAGGTAGCCACGGCTCTTGAGCGTCTGGGGATGGCTTCGCCCCAGGACGCGCTCGCGGGCCTGGGCCGCGCGAGCGAGCACCGCCTCGGCGGACTGCACCTCACCCTCGAAAAGTCGGCAGGCGCCCAAATCGTTGAGGCTCTCCAGGGTGTCGGGGTGGTCGGCTCCTAGCAGTCGCGTGCGGTCGGCGACGACCCCGTCCAGGAGCCTCAGGGCCCGGTGAGACTCCCCGCCTTCCATGAGGGCCCCCGCCATGCGGTGCCGTGCGTGGAGTGCTTCAGGCGTGTCAGGCGGGAGCGAGCGCTCGTACACGTGCAGGATGCCCTCCCACAGCGGCAGCGCCTGGTCATCCAGGTCCAGCTCGTGGAGGCGTTCGGCGGTTTCGAGGTACAACGGCAGGGCGGGAGCGTCGTCGTAGCCGTCCGGCACCGTAGAGACCAGCACCAGGAGGTGGGACAGGCACAGATCCCACGTCGCCTGCGGTGCCGGGCTCTCCGCACCCTCGGGGTACAGGGCGTGGCGCAGGACGCGGGTTGCCTCGGCGCGCCCCCGCGCAGCGGGCAGGATCGTCAGCGACAGCCCGGCGGGATCCGGAGTGCGGCGCAGGGTGAGCTGCAGGAGGCGGTGGATGCGCACCACAGGGCCGGTCAGGTGGACGAGGTTGTAGGTCGCGAGGACGCCCAGGGCTTTGTTCAGTGTGCGTCCGTCGGGGCACAGCGGGGTGAGCAGTCCGCGTGGGCAGTCGTCGGGGGACAGCCAGGCCAGGGCATACAGCAGAGTGATCGCCGTGTCGCTCTGTTCCTCGATGGCGGCTAGGGTCACGTTCCACACCCGTGCGATGGTGCGCTCGGGGTCGATGCCGGAAGCGGCCTCGTCGAGCATCAGCCCCAGGTCGTTGTAGAAAGAGACCAGGGTCGTCCCGGTCTGCCGCAGATAGGCGCCAGCTTGATGAAGGGCGAGTGGCAGGTTGCCCAGGGCGGTGGCCAGCGCGCGGGCGTCGGCGTACTGCGGGCTGCGGCGGTCGGGGGACTCGCCGCAGGCAAGTTCGTAGAGAAGGTCGGCCGCCGAGGTGTCGTCGAGCACGTCCAGGCCGACGGCCCGGGCGCTGGACCAGCCATGGGCGCGGCGGCTGGTGATCAGATGGTGGCCGCCGGTCAGCCCGCCGAGGTACGGTTCGGCGTCGCGTGGTTCGTCCACGTTGTCGAAAATGAGCAACCATCCGGGGTGCCACTGCAGCCAGACACTTGCCCAGGCCACCCGCGCCTCCACACCGACGCCGGCTGCCCACTGGGGGTGCAGGTACGCAGCGAGGGCGGCCAGGGAGGCGTCGATCTGCGCCAGGGAGTCCGCGTTGATCCACCAGATCAGGCTGTAATGCTCCCGGTTGCGGTGCGCGTAATGCACGGCGAGGGTGCTCTTGCCGATACCGCCCATGCCGTGCACCACGTGGGAGCGGGTCTGCTCCACACCCTCGTACGGCCTGAACAGCTCGCACAGCTTTGTCAGTTGGGCGTCGCGGCCAACGAACGCCCGATCCGGCGGGTACGGCAGGTTCCCACAGTGCGGAGGCGCGCTGACCTCCTTCGCGCTCTGGAGGTCCTGCTGTGTCAGCACGGTGACGCTGACGTGGTCACCGGTGTTGGCGAACCCTGAAAGCGCATCGGCCGCAATAGACCGGGCCCCGGAGGCATGGTGCGCGCCCGAGGCGTTCATGACGAGGTCGGGTCTGTCGTGTGACCGCCGTGAACCGTGATGCGGGCTCCGTCACCTGTGCTGACGACGCCGGTGATTTCGCCGCCGACGGCCACCGACCGCTCCCCGGACGCGGTGACCGTTCGTGGGGCGCTCGCGAGCAGATTTCTCAACTCCTCGGCAAGTTGCGGATCTTCGCTCATCGCGTGCCTAAGCTGCACGCGCAGGGCCGCAACTCCGTCGTCGGCGGCAGGCCCGGTCGTCACCGCGTCCTCGACGGCCTGCTGCAGCATGGCGCGGCGCGTCGGTGAGATGCGGTTCCAGACCCTGAGAAGGATTTGCCGTCCGGCGTTCACCGCCGCATCGGCGGCGGCGTCCTCGGCCCGGGAGAAGACGTTGGCGCCGTAAGCGGCGAGCGCGGCGGCCACGTACGGGCCCATCTGATCGACTGCCTGGACGATCTCAGTTTCCACATCCGCTCCCTGCGAATCGACACCCATACGTACCCCGAAGGGACATCACATGCGCCTGGTTCGGTTCCGGGACTCGTCGGGGCTGTGGTGTACACCGCCGCCGACGACCCCGCCAGCTGACCGACCTGGCGCATCTACTTCATCACATCGACGCCCTTGTGCTGGTCGACGTACCGCCACCGACCGCCCGCTCTCAGCGTCGGCCGTGGCGGGGATTTCCGACATGCGAAGGGCCAGCTTCCCAGATTCGGGAGGCTGGCCCTCGCAGTCGATGCCCCTACGTTGTGGCGGGCTGGAACGAGATCAGCTGGCAGGGACGGTCTCTGGCTGTCTCTGTGTTTTATGAGCAGGTCCAGCATCTTGTTGAGCTCGTCTGACGGCATCTTGTGGATCAGGTGCTGTGCCGCGTACGCGCCGTCCTCGTAGGGGAATCGTCTCGGTTGCTGCCTCTCAGCACTGGCCGTGGATTCGGTGGCGGTGGCCCCGGCTCGCGGCCCGGATACGCAAGGCCCACCGGGACTCCGACGGCACTTACGGAGAGTCACCGCCGAGCTCCGCGACGAGGGCGGTCAGACGGTCAATCACAAGCGCGTTGCCAGAATCATGCGGGCCATCGGCCTTCAGGGAGTGCGTCTGCGGCGCCGGCGCCGCACCACCGTCCCGGATGCGGCAGTGGTGAAGGCGCCGGACCTGACCGGCCGCGCCTTCCGCAAGCAGCGGCGGTTCATTCTCGCTCACATGCTCAGGCTAGCTGTCCGCAGCGCGTCCCCAACTTCACAGGTGAACGCGGTCTGCCGGGTCTCGGCGAACTCGCCGCCGGCTGAATTCGGCCTCACCCGAAACACCTGGTGCTGTCCGCGCGGGCGCCCCTAACGTCGGACAGGTCGGCCTGAACCAGCCGATCGACCGTACAAAGGGGAAAGGCATGGCAATGCCTGGAAGTTCTGTACTCAAGCACGTCAGGTCCGCGGCCGCTGTGGTGGCTATCGCGACCGCCACCACCCTGGCAGGCCCGGCGCCCAGCGCGAGCGCGGGCGGTTCGTGCGACCCGGGTTGGTGCTCCCAGACCTGGAACGATAGTGGCAAGGGCTTCTACGCACTGAAGAACTGGTGCCTTGACTACACCGGCACCGGCGACGCCACCACCAAGAAACCCACCTGCGGAAACCAAAAGTGGAACTACCTCAAGGCGGGCGAGCGGACCAAGGGCACCCAGGACTGGGACGTCTTCCAGGTGAAGAAGGGACGCTGCTTCAAGGTCGACTTCGAGATCTCTTACGGGATGGACTACTCGATCACGTACAACCGCAAGAACAAGAAGACCATCTACGTCAAGGTCGCCAACGACGCCTTCGCGAAGGTCCGCAGCTCCACCTGCTGAACGCGGCGCGTGCACGGGCGTGCAGCAACCGCACGGGGCACTGTGAGCCACTCAAATCGCGGTGCCCTGCCGTATGCGGCTACGAAGCCGCCCTCGCCGCCGTGCGGTACACCGTGCCCGTGCACGCGTTGGGGACGGTCGCTGGGGCCTCCGGGGCGCCGGGCTGTGCTCGGTGGGTGAGCGAAACGCTGCCGTAACGTCGATCCGGCGGCAATCAGAGTGACTCCCGCACTCATCGACAAACGACATCCGCAAGTGACGGCATTACTGGCTCAGTCCAGGAGACCCACCTTTCGGGCAAGTGGCCGGCGGGCGTGCCTCCGGGGCTCGGCGGCTGATTTCCGCCAGCACGTCGCCTTCTGCACTCCTACGCTGCGGCCATGTCATACCGCTTCGCTGGCATCATCGACCGCTATCTACTCTCCGGTTCCGAGTTCACCCGCAGGCTGCGCGCGGTACGGGCCGAGCAGTGGACGGCACCCACCCCCTGCGCAGAGTGGGACGTACACCACCTCGTCAACCACATGACCCGGGGAAACCTCAACTACGTCTCTCTGCTGGATGGCGGCTCGGCCGCCGACTTCCTCCGGCTCCGGGACAAGGACGCTCTGGGAAGCGATCCGGTAGGTGCCTACATCCGGTCGGTGCGGGAGTGCGCAGAGGCGTTCCGGAGGCCGGGCGCCCTCCAGCAGATTCTCGACTACCCTCTCGGCCCGGTGACCGGAGAACAGGCCCTCGCAGTCCGCACCACGGACGCGACCATTCACACCTGGGACCTGGCCCGAGCCGTCAACGCTCCCGAGAAGCTCGATCCGGAGCTCGTCGCCTGGATCGAAGAGCACCTCGCCGAAATTTACGCCGGCTTGGCGGAGTCACCTGTCTCCGCCGACACTACCCACCGCTTCTTCGCCGTCCCAGGGGCTCCACCCGTGGCCGGGGAGGCCCGCCAAGCCCGGTTGCTGCGTCTGTTGGGCCGCTGAGCGAAGGGAAAGGCGAGCTCGACCTTCGACATCTGCGGCATGACCAGCGCCTTTCATCAAGAGCATCCCGATGCTGCCCTGGCAAGAGCCGCCATGCCTCCCAAACTCAGGTTCTGGCTCAACTTCTGTGATGCCAGCCTGTCGATCGCAAGGACGGCGCGGCGGACGTGGGAAACCAGCAGGTCAGCGGGATCGCCGAGATTCGGGTACGAGCGGGAGCGCCGTACCACCGCTGAGTAGGCCCGGAGCGCGGTGCCGGGATTGCTCCCGGTCCGTTTCTCCGGACCTCTCGCCGAACCCGCCGTGCGTCTCTCAACGCAACGGGCTCTCCACGGTCTCTGCCGTCAGACGGGGTTCGCAGGCTGCCAAGGGGTGGGGATCGTGCTGGCCCGGTATCGATAACGGCTGACCGTCACTGATGCGATCCGGAACAGCTCAACCCCGTCCGCCTCGATCGGAAGCCACCGCCCGGTGGGGGTGGTGAACCGGCGGCGGACGTCGCCCCAACTCCATCGGTGACGTTCCCGCAGCATGCGGATAAGACGCCACCACACGAAGGCGTCGAGCTTGTCGAAGACATGCTTGGCGACAGCGTGCTTGAAGTAGTTGGCCCAACCGCGCATGATCTGAGTGAGTCTCTTCAGCACGGTGGCAAGATCCTGCTGCGATGTCCTGCCTGTCAGAGCACGGACCTTCGCCTTCAGCGACCGGATGGGCCGGTCGGCGATGAAGGTGTAGACGTGCCACTTGGTCGTGCCTCCCTTGCGTTTCCACTGGATGCGGAAGCCCAGGAAGTCGAACCCATCGCTCATGTGCACGATCTGGGTCTTGGCCTGCGACAGGCGCAGTCCCAGAGGTTCGAGCACGTGAGCGACTTCTTCGCGCAGTGCCGCGGTGTCGGCCTCGGTGCCGTGCACCAGGACGACGAAGTCGTCCGCGTAGCGGACGACCCGCCACGTGGGTTGACCTTTGCGGCGCCGGTAGGCGCGTTTGCCTTCGGTGGCCATCGCCCCGCCTGGTTCCCAGGGCCTGTGCAGGTGCTCGTCGAGCGCCGACAGGGCGATGTTCGCCAGCAGTGGGGACAGAATGCCGCCTTGCGGGGTGCCGGTCAGTGTCTCCTTGTTCTCGCCGAGTTCCGTGAGGATTCCGGCTTTGAGAAAGGCTTTGACCAGCGCCAGGACGCGTTTGTCCTTCACCCGGTGACGCACTCGGTCCATGAGAGCCGTGTGGTCGATCGAGTCGAAGCACGCCTCGATGTCCGCATCCAGCACCCAGCGGTATCCCCGGGTGCCGAAGTATTGGATCTCGGCGATCGCGTCCTGGGCCCGCCGTCGGGGCCGGAATCCGTAGGAGACCGGCTTGAAGTCGGCCTCGAAGATCGGTTCCAGCACCAGCTTCAGCGCCGCCTGAACGACCCGGTCCGCGATCGTCGGAATCCCGAGCTTGCGGACCTTCCCCGAGCCTCCCGGCTTGGGAATGCTGCGTTCCCGCACCGGCAAGGGACGGAACGTGCCGTCCTTGAGTGCGGCCCGCAGGTCGTTCAGGAATCCGGGAACACCGATCGACTCCTCGACGTCGGTGGCTGTCAGGCCGTCGACGCCGGGAGTCCGGGCTCCCCGGTTGCCCGCGACCCGGTCGAACGCCGCCAACAGCGTCGCCGGGTCGTGCACGAAGTTGAACAGGTCATCGAACCAGCGGCCGGGATCGGCCACCGTCCAACGGTGAAGCTTGGTCTGCATCTCCAGTACCCGGGCCCCAGGGCCCGGAGCTCCGCCATTCGGCGGGGCATCTTCCGGCATTGCAGCGTCCTTCCCTTCTCGATACCGCTGCCGCCCTTCCCCATGCAGCCGGCTCTCCCGGCCTCGGAGTACTACGGCGGCTCCGCCCCGTCCCCAACCGATCAGCGGTCGATGCGCTCAGCCCGGTCGGCCTGCTGGAGGCAGGTGATGAGGCGAGGCTTGGAACAGTTCCCGTGTTCACTGTGGTTCGCTCGATGAAGGAGGAGCCCGACTGTGTCCCTGCGGCATCGCCACGAGTACGCCGCAGGCTTTCCTCGTGGCCTCCCGGCCAGCTTTCGTAGACCGACCCAGGAGTTGTCAGACCACCCGAAAGGATGACCTGCATACGCACCACTTCCGGCCCTGATCCGCCAGGTTCGAGCCGGTGTCCCTTTAAGAGACGTAAAACGCCGGTTCCTCGCGTACTCCTCTCCATCACGCTTGCCGGACCCGCCCCATCTGGCAGTACTGGACACGTCCCGGCTTTGTCAGGGCCGCTCTCACCCTCCCCGGCATCACCCGGATCAGGCTGCCCTCAGCTTCAACCCGACTGCTGCGACAGCGGGTTGGTGCAGGTCTTCCACCTCCACTCGAACCAACAGCGCCTCACGGCGCAAACAGAAGTCGAGCCAGAGCCATTTCTCGTGAACATTCGCGTGCCCATCGACCTCCAGATGCTGCCCAAAGTGCCGGACAAACGCTGCTGCTGAAAGTGAACGAAGCCAACCGCCTGCCCGCCACCGGAGACAGCACAGGCGGTACGGCGACCGGCCGGGCCAGCGCCGTCGTCAACGCCGCGATGGCGCAGCGCGGCACCCCCTATGTGTGGGGCGGCGGCAGCACCACGGGCCCCGCCAAGGGCGGCTACGACTGCTCGGGCCTGATGCTCTACGCCTTCTACCAAGGCGCCCGGATCACGCTCCCCCGCACCTCCCAGCAGATGCGGCACTCCGACACCCGAGTCCCCCGCTCGCAGATCCGGCCCGGCGACGTTCCCGGGTGGGTGGCAACAGCGTTCCCTCTCCCGCATCCTCCGCGGCGGCGCAATCGTAAAGGGGCCCGGGGCAGCAGGCGCCCCGGGCCGACGGGGGAGCGAGAGATGGATCTGTATGCAGTGATGTCGTATCTGGGGGTGCCCGCTGTCGTGGGGGTGCCAGCCTTACGGGTGTGGCTGCGTTACCGGCTGCACCGGCGGGCGGTCGACCGGGCGGCGGTCCGGGATCTGCCGGAGCTGTTCCGCGCTTTCCGCGCGGACACCGAGGTGGCCGGGGACGCGGCTGGTCGGATGCCGCGGCGACGCGGGCGCGCGGCGTGAGCGGAGAGGCGGGCCCCTTCACCGCGGGGAGCCCGCAGGCCACACCCACCCGCCAACGTGACAGCGCCTCCAGGACGGTTCCGATGCCGTGATCACACTAGCCACCGGAAGATCATCCCACCTGTGACCAGGTGCTACAGGAAGCTTTCTAGCGACCCGATGGTCGTTCGACAGGGGTCAACGTCTCAAGTGCCCCCTCGGCCAGGGGCCGCAGGCAGAAGCTCCTCGTTCCCGCGCCGACGGCTACCGGGGAGATCACTCGCTTGACCTCAACCGCACTTGAGGTCCTACGTTCTTCGCATGACCTGCACGGTGTGCGGGCTCCACACTGAAGTATCTGGAGGGGACATTCCATGACGACCCAGCAGCTCTCCGATGCCGAAATCGCCAGCCAGCCCGCCGCGTACTGGACCGGTGTCGCCTACGAGGCGCTCATCGCGTACATCCGGGCCCGGCAGGCCGAAAAGGGCTACACCCAGCCCCAGTTCTGGCTGCTGCGCAACCTGTCGAAGAACGACATCTCGCCCGACGGAGAGGGGATGACCCTGCCCGAGCTGCGCCAGGCCATGACCTCCTACATCCGGCCCGAGGACGATCTGGCGGCGGAGGCCGAAGTGCTCCTGGAGCGCGGCTGGCTGACCCGGGACGCCGAGAACCGGCTGTGGCTCACCACACAGGGAGAACAGGCACGCGTCGACATGGCCAGTATCGCGCCCGCGATTGGAGCGGTCCTCCACGAGGGAATCGACGACGCGGACTACGTCACCACGGTGAAGGTGCTCCAGCGGCTGATCCGCAACGCGGGCGGGACGGCCGCCTGACAGGCCGCAAGCCCAGGGCACAGCGCCCCGGGCCCTGGCCAGTTCGTGGCAGGGTGGCCGTCGTCGTGGCGCAGCGGCGGCACCCCGCTGTCCCATCGAACTTGATAGACCAAGCACAGTGTCCGCTTCTCAAACACGTCCCGAGGCCGGACACCCAACCGATCTTTGCGGGACAGCCTTTAGGGCTTGCAGAGAATCAAGGTGTTGCTTCCCGCGCTGAAGCTCGTTGGTGTGGTATGCGCATCCCGAACGAGAATCGTGACCACCTCGCTGTGA
>NZ_JBSFET010000142.1:0-10494 GCF_053594575.1 Streptomyces sp. NPDC001880 | reverse complement strand
CTCGGCGAAGTCACAGGTCAAGTCGCTGTCGCAGGAAGCTCTGAAGCTGATCTACAGCAAGGAGTTCCAGACCAAGGTCGCCGCACAGGGCTGGACCCCGCCCAGGATGATGCGACCGCGCAGGACGACGAAGACGACGTGGAGTCGGTGCTCGCGAACATCAAGGCCCATCCGGGCAACGTCAGCCTCAACTCGCTGCTGGAGGAGATATCCAAGCTCAAGCAGGTTCGCGCCGTCGGCATCCCGGACAAGGTGTTCGCAGGAATCGGCGTACAGGTCATCAACGCCTGGCGGGCCAGAGCATCGGCGTCCTCTCCCAGCCACCTGCGCCGCTTCGCCCCCGAGGTGCGGCACGTCCTGCTCGCCGCCCTGCTCTTCCAGCGGCAGCGGGAGATCACCGACACCCTGGTGGAACTGCTGAACTCCACCGTGCACCGCATCAACGCACGGGCCGAGAAGAAAGTGACCGAGGCGTTCGTCGCCGAGTTCACCAAGGTCAGGGGCAAGGCCGGGCTGCTCGGACGGATCGCTGCGGCCTCGCTCGGCGCCCCCGAGGGCAGCGTGCGCGAGGTGGTCTATCCGGCGGCCGGCGGAGAGAAGACGCTCAAGGACCTGGTCGCCGAGATAAAGGCGACCAACGCCGCCTTCGCCCGCTCAAAACGGGAGGTATTCAAGTCCTCCTACAGCAACCACTACCGCGCCGGGCTGATGAAACTGCTGGAGGTGCTCGACTTCCGCTCCTCCAACGGCCGGCACAAGCCCGTCATCGAGGCCCTGGCCCTCATCGAGCGGCACAAGAACTCCTCCACCACCTACCTCCCGCTCGGCGAGACCGTCCCGCTCGACGGCGTGGTCCGCAAGGACTGGATGGAATTCGCCCTCCACACCCCCGACAAGGGGCCCCAGCGCGTCATGCGCACCGTGTATGAGGCGTGCGTCTTCCAGGCCCTGCGCGACCGGCTGCGCTGCAAGGAGATCTGGGTGGTCGGCGCCGACAAGTGGCGCAACCCCGATGACGACCTCCCCGACGACTTCGAGACCCGGCGCGCGGAGTACTACGAAAAGCTGAACAAGCCGCGCGACGCGAAGGTGTTCACCGCCCAGCTCCAGCGCGAGATGCGCGAGGCGCTCGGCGTCCTGGACACCAAGCTGCCCAAGCTGTCCTGGGTCACGATCAGCGGCAAGCACCGAGGCGGCGCGATCAAGTTCACCGAGCCCGAGCCGCAGAAAGAGCCGAAGAACCTGCGCCGCCTCAAGAAGGCGATCCGCAAGAAGTGGGGCACCGTCGCCCTCATCGACATCCTGAAAGAAGCCGCCCTGCGCACCGGGATGCTCAAGGCCCTCGCCCCGGTCGGTACCCGCGAGGCCATCGACGAGGCGAAACTCCTCGAACGCCTTCTCCTGATCGCGTACGCGTACGGCACCAACTCCGGGATCAGCTCGGTCGCGGCCGGCGAGCACGGGCACAACGAGGAGGAACTGCGCTACACCGCCCGCCGCTACCTGACCGCCACCGGCCTCAAGGCTGCCGGCGTGGAGATCGCCAACGCCACCTTCGCCGCCCGCCAGGAAACCGTGTGGGGGCAGGGCACCACCACCGTCGCCAGCGACTCCACGCACTTCAAAGCCTGGGACCGCAACATCTTCACCGAGTGGCACTCCCGCTACGGGGGCCGCGGAGTCCTCGTGTACTGGCACATCGAGAAAGGGTCGATGGCCATTCACAGCCAGCTTCTCAACTGCACCGCCTCCGAGGTCGCCGCCGCGATCGAGGGCATGATGCGGCACGCCACCGCCATGAAGGCCGAAGGCAACTACGTCGACTCGCACGGCCAGTCGGAAATCGGCTTCGGACTGACCCGGCTCCTGGGCTACGACCTGCTGCCCCGCATCAAGCAGATCAACAAGGTCAAGCTCTACCGGCCCGGACGCGAGGACGAGGACACCTACGACAACCTCGCCGACGCAACGACCCGCCCGATCCGCTGGGACGTCATCGAGAACAACTACGACCAGCTCATCAAGTACGCCACCGCCATCCGCGTCGGCACCGCCTCCACCGAGGCCATCCTGCGGCGCTTCACCCGCACCGCCTCCCACCCCGTCTACCAGGCCATGCTGGAGGTCGGCCGCGCACAGAAGACCATCTTCGTCGCCCGCTACCTGCGCGACCGCGACCTCCAGCGCGAAATCCAGGAGGGCCTCAACGTCGTCGAGGGCTGGAACGGCGCCAACGACATCATCTTCTTCGGCAAGAGCGGCGAACTCAGCAGCAACCGCCGTGACCAGCAAGAACTATCCGTTCTCGCGCTCCATCTCCTGCAAACGGCGCTCGTCTTCGTTAATACCCTGATGATCCAGGACATGCTCGCCGACCCCGAATGGGCCGACGTCCTCACCGACGAGGACAAACGGGCCTTGACCCCGCTGTTCTGGATGCACATCCAGCCCTACGGCGAGGTACGGCTGAACATGGGCAGCCGCCTCCAGCTCGCCGCCCCCACCGACCCCTCGTCACGCCCTAGCGAAGGGGCCGACCTTTGATCCGAAAGCTACCGGCAGGTTACTTGTCACCTGGTTCGCCACTCGTTAATGGCACCCCGTCCAGCGCGGACGCGTGGAACGCGACCATGATTCCCCTACCCCTGTGTCTCCGTCGGCTGGTCCACGACCATGGTCCCCCGCCCGTCAGGCCGTCTGGCGGGCGGGCCGTCATGATCGGCCGGACAGCACCTAGCCAACCAAGATCAATCTCACCGGGATTTCCTGTACGCCAACTACTCACACCCGTACCCGAAGGCGGAATGAGCAGTGTTGCGTAACAGCCCCCTCTTTCTTGAAAGCTCTGCGCATGCGAGGGCAGGTACCGGGGCACGCACGGTGAAGAGACCTGCAGTAAGGGGGGAGTGGCTCGATCTCTTGGCTGTTACGCAACATAAAGTGCCTCCATGACAGCACTCGACGGCTACGCTCTCCAGCTCCTGGACGACTGGCTCGCAGGCCCCAACAACGGACGCGGCGGCCCGTTCAGTGACGACGCCCTCGACGGCTACGAGCGCGACGTCCGTTCCTGGCTCACCTTCTGCGCCGCCGAGGACATCGACTGCTGGGCCACCGGCCCCCTCGCCGTCGGGCGCTGGGCCGACACCCACCGCGGCAGCACCGCCCGCACCAGAGCCAAAGCCGTATCCGTCCTGCGCTCCTTCTACGGATACGCCATCATCCAGGGCATCGCCGCGGACAACCCCGCCACCGAAGCGGTCCGCGGTCGCGTGGGCAACACCCCCGCCACCCGCGTGACCACCCGCGAATGCGCCGCCGCGATCCGGTCCGCGGCCGACCGCTACCGCGGTCCCGACCCCGAACGCGCCCGGCTCTTCGTCTACCTCCTGCTCGCCGGCCTGCGCCCCGGCCAGATCTGCGACCTCCTCATCCAGGCCCGCCACACCGAACAGCACCGCAGCACCTGGGACGTCCCCCAGAAAGGCGGCGGCACCCGGCTCCTCGCCTTCCCCCGCGAGATCACCGGCGCCGTCGACGAATACCTGCCCCACCGCACCCACCGCGCACCCGCCGGCTCCACCGAACACACCGGACCGCTCCTCACCTCCCGCAACGGCCGCGCCCTGGATCGCGAATCCACCGCACGCCGCCTCCTGCGCGCCGTCCTCGCCGCAGGCGACCCCGAGATCCTTCCCGCCCGCCTCACCGGCGACGAGATCGCCCACACCCTTGAAGACCTGCGCCCGTTCACCGTCACCGACGCCCGACCGGCGAGCCGGACGCCGAAAGGACACGGGTACTGAGACCGGCCCGGCCCCACCGGCCCGGAACGTCAGCCGTCCACAGCTCTCCCCGTGCCCCCGTGAGAAGGGAACGGACCCGGTTCAGGCGTTGAGATCCAGTACGCGCACCGGCTCGTCCTCCCACCGCTTCGGGGCCGTGGTGGCGATGATCGCTCCGTCCGGGCGGTCCGGGGTGGGCTGCGCCGCGTACTGGCTGTGGGCCGCCGCCCACGTGTCCTGCCGGGCGAGGGCCAGAGCCGCGGCCAGATCCAGGTCCAGAACGGTGATGCCCGGCAACGCGGCGAGGTGCTCGGCCGTGCCGGGCCGCGCACGGTCAGCCTCGACGAGAGCGCACGCCGGGGCGTACAGGAACCAGCCGGATTCGGCATGGGCCCGGTGGATGAGACGAGAGGCAAGGACGTTGCCCTGGCCGGCTGCTTCCATCGCCGTTTCGTCCAGGACGATGTGCACCGCGTCGGTCACCGGCTCGTCACCCGGGCCAGGCGCCGGTCCAGCTCACTGTCCAGGCCGTCCTGCTCGGCCGGAGTGGGGGCATAACCGTTCCACTCCTTCAGCGCGACCCGCGCCTTTTCCGCACGCTCGGCACGCTCGGCCGGAGTCAGCATGGTCTCGGCCAGACGCGCCAGATAGGCACGCAGCGACAGACCCTCAGCAGCCGCGATCGCGGCAAGCCGCTCCTTGGCCTCCTCGGGGATACGGACATTCGCATCGGACATCGTCGTACTCCTTCCTACCCCCAGGGTACGGGTACGTACCCGTACCCGTCACGGAGGAACCACCACCTGCGCCACGTCCGCCGCCCCGGCGGTACCGGCTGAGCATGACTGGTTCCCGGGCCCCGCTCCTCGTTGTCACATCCACCCGGCAAAATGGGGCCGGGGCCGCCGCGACGGCGATCCCGACCTGCTTCCGCGGGACCGACGACCACCGTCGTACGACCTGCCAGGAGACACCCGGCACCGGTCCGGGCCACACTGGCAGTGCCGTGCGGATGAGGAGGTGGAGGGAATGAGCGTTGCAACCGATCACACCGGGCCGTGGACCGTCGCTGACGTCCTCGCGCTGCCGGAGGACCGCAGTGTCCGGTACGAGCTGCTGGGGGAGTCTCTGATGATGTCCCCCGCCCCCGGACTGCGCCACCAGCGTGCTTCCTTCCGGCTCCACGTGGCCCTGGATGCCGCGGCCCGCGCCGCCGGTGCACCGGTCGAGATCCTGGAAGCCATCAATGTGACCCTGCCGTCCGGCCTGGTGGTGCCGGACATCGTGGTCGCCGACGCCGGCGCGACCGTCGACGACGGTGTCAGCATCGACGCCGAAGCCGTCCAGCTCGTGGTCGAGCTGGTCTCACCCGGCAACAAGACGATGGACCGGAAGTTCAAGCCCATGCTCTACGCCGAGGCCGCGATCCCGCACTACTGGCGCCTGGAATTCGACCCGGCGCCCCGGCTCGTCATCACCGAGCTGGAGAACGGCCGGTACGTCGAGCAGACGACCGCTCTGTCCGGCGAGGTCACCCGACTCGATGCCCCGTTCCCCTTCGCGATCGACCCGGCCGGGCTCGCCCGGCAGTAGCCGGCAGGGCCACGAAGACACGGAAGACGAGTTGGCCGCCGGGGCTCATTGCCATCAGTACCAACGAGCTCCTGGCCGCGGCGCGCGAGTCTGCGGCCGGATCGGCCTTCCCCACACGGCCTGTCCCGGATGAACCACGCCCAAGCAGTGGAACTCCTCACCCGCTGCCTCCTGCTGAACGACACGTTGGCGGCCGCCAACCAAGAACGGCCTCGGGACTGGTAGGCGCGCATGTTGAGGTGTCGCGTATTCGCCGCCGACACGGCCGGAAGATCACCCTGTGTGCCTGTCGCTGTATTGGGTCCTATGGGTGCCCGTTCATCGCTCCGGCTCCTGGTGGGTATTGGGCCGTAGGAAGCGGTGGAGGATCAGGCGCAGGGTGGGGAGCTGGCCGGCCGGGCTGAAGGTGGGGTCGGTGGCGGCGCTGGTGTAGAGGGCGGCGATGAGGGCCATGACCCATGCCGCGGTGTTGTCCGGGTCCAGGGCGGGGTCGATCTGGCCTGCCGCGGCCGCGTTGTGCAGCAGGGCGGTGATGGTGGACCGTTCTTCGTCGTTGTCGCGGCTCAGCAGCGCTTCGAGCTCGGGGTCGCGGTAGGCCTGGATCATCGCCTCCATGACGAGGGCGGGGACCAGCGGCTCCGCGGCTGGGGCGGCGAGAAGGTCCACGGTGTCGAGGAGGGCGGTCCACGGGTCGTCGGCGGTGCGGGCGGCGGCGAAACGCTCGGCCTTGGTGGCGCCGTCGTGCTCGTCGTCCTCGAAGACGGCGTGGAAGATCGCGCGCTTGTTGGGGAAGTAGTGGAACAGGTTGCCCGCGCTCATGTCGGCGGCCTTGCAGATCTCCGCCGTGGTGGTGCGTTCGAAGCCTTTGGCGGCGAAGAGTTCGGCCGCGGCGTTGATGATGTGCCGGCGCCGCGCCTGGTGCCTGGCCGGGTCGACTGTCCTCATCGGGGCCTCTTTCCGGTCAACTCTCGACTCCGGTCTCGGACGGATAATAATAGACCGAGTGCTCCGTCTATTATTACGCAGTGCTGGAGGCGAGGGGGGACATTACATGTGCAAGAAAACGGGGCGGGAGTCGCAGGCGAGTCGACTCACCGTGCTCCGACAGTCGGCTTTGAGCACCGTGTGCGTTTACGCCGTTCTCGTGCTGGTGGGGGTGGGTGTCGGCTGGCTCATCGACTTCCTGGCCGACTGGCTGGTGACACTGCCCTGGGCACCGCTGCAGGGACCGGCCGAGCTGGTTGCCTCCGCCCCCGCCCCGACGCTGCCCGCCGCGGGCACGGTGGCAGGGCTGGTCCTCGGACTTGTCGCCCAGCACGAGCAGTTGGTGATTCGCCTGTCGGGTGAGTGCGTTGTGCTCACAAGCAAGGGACGGGAACGGGAGTTCCCGCGCGATGTCATCGCCACGGTGTTCCGGGACGGCAAGCAACTCGTCCTGCTCGGCCACGACGGTGGCGAACTCACTCGACAGGAGTGCGACCTGGACACCGGCCGCGTTGCGGACGCCTTCACCGAGCACGGCTATGCGTGGGTGGACGTCGATCCGCACCAGGATGAATTCCGCCGCTGGGTCCCGGATGCTCCCGGCCTCCCGGAGGGTGCGAACGCCCTCCTCAAGGCCCGCCAGGAGTCGCTGGAGAAGAAGGGGCCCTCCCACGAGGACGTTTGGGAACTCCGTGGGGAACTGGCCCGTCTCGGCGTCGTGGTGCGGGACGAGAAGCGACGCCAGTACTGGAGGACCTGTCAAAAAGCAGGTCCGGCCGCGGAATGAAGGGCGGTGGGGTCGGCCGGCGCGTGTCCCTCGGTGAGGCCGAACCTGGTGCCGGCGTGTGTGATCGCCGGGGGCGTACCGGCTCCAGGTTCCGCCAGCCTCGGTGACCAGGCGGGTGGCGGTCTTGTCGTGGTAGCCGAGGGCTTTCGCGATGACGGGGGCCGGGCTTGGAGGACGAGTTGGCGGATCTCGGAGGTCCTGCCGCGCTGCGGTGGGACGCCGATCTCCCGCAGGTGGGCTTGGAGGCTGACCGGATTCATCGGCTGTCCGGGCTGGCGGCCGGGGAAGAGCCACTGTGAGCTTCTGCTACTGGCGTAGGGCAGGTGCCGGCAGGACTGGATATAGGCCCGCATGAGGCCGGCGACGGGCTCCGGAAGCGGGGACGGCGGAGCTCCGAGCCGACGGTGACGGTGGCCCCATCGTCGATGACGTCGTCGACAGTGAGGCAGACGATGCGGGTGACGGGTTGCGCGTAGAGGAGAACGAGCGCGGCGGCGACCCGGACCCGCAGGGAGAGGGAGGCGTCGTTGAGGCCATCTCCTGACACCGAGGAGGAACCCGGTATGCCGGAAGAACGCGGGGTCGCCCGTGTGTGGGTGTATGCCCGTCAGTTCTACGTCGTCGCCCCCGAACTGGGCACCGATCAGGCACCGGACATCTCCGACGCGGGAAACGGGCTGATCGCCGTCACGGAGGACGGGGCCGGCATCCTGGCGGGGCTGACCGTCGGCCCGGTCGAGGTCACCGTCACGACACACCCGTCCGAACCACCGCTCGAGGGGGACTGGGACGAGGTGGTGGAGACGTCCTTCACCTCCAGCACCGGCTCGGCCCTGGTCACCTCCTGGGAGGACGGCGAGGCAGAGGATCTGCCGGACCTCGCTTCCGCCGGCCCGGGAAGCTACCGCATGCGTGTCCACGCCCGCGGCCGCGACGCCGGACGGGCCGAGGACAGCCTCGGCCCGGACGACGACCCGGTCGAGGCGTACCTGCTTCAGGCATGGCCCGCTCCGGCAGCCGGCGAGCAGATCATCCGCCAGACCGACCAGGTCGGCACCCGATGGCGTCAGCTCTAGGAACCCGAGAGCAGCCGGGCCGCCGCCTCACAGGCGGCGGCCCGGCTGACAGGGCGAGCACAAATGACCGTCTGTCACATCCGCACTCTTCTCGATCGTGAGGCTATATCACCCCCTGAACCCCGGAGCGCCTCCGTGAAGGCCCACCGTCTCGCCCTCATCGCCGCAGTCCTCGTCGCCTCTCTCACAGCCTGCAACCCCAGCGGTACGAAGACCGAGTCCGACTCGAAGCCGTCCGCGCCCGCCGCAGCTGAGGCGTCGACCGGTGCCAGCGCCTCGCCCGCCCCCGGCACCCCAGCCGACGGGCTGTCGCTCGCTGAACGGACTGCTCGAACACTGTCGTGAAGTACGAAGTCGCGCCGTAGCTGCCCGCCTGAGCAAGACCAGCGTCACCGCCGCCGACGAGCCGTCACTGGCCTGACCAACGAGTACCGCTGAGCGAGCTGAGCACCGACAAATACCCATCTCACAACCAATAAGCCATTCTGAAGCACTACGGGCGGTGTGGTCGGAAGTAGGGCGAGATGCCGCTGAATGCGGCCAGGAACCGCTGGGCTCCACACACGCCCCTCAGAAACCCTTCATCGCGCGTTCGCGCTGCCGGGCGGGCTGGTGACCGTTCTCGGCCCGTTTGTATCGACTCCTTCGGCCAGTGCGGGTAGCGGGCGGTGGGGCGCCGTCTGCTGCCCATAGAATCCACCGGCGATCATGCAAGCGAACGCTTGGGGGAACACGAAGTGCCAGGTATGCGGGAAAGTTGGACAGGAGGCGAGCTCACGGGCTGGTCCTTCCTGGCTCCCTGGAGGGTCGCAAGGGTGGTTTTCCATCCCGCCTGGATTCCGGATTCGCTCGATCCGTCCATGGACCGGCTCAAGCGTTGGCGGGTCATCGCCGGAGTGGTCGCATCACTCGGTGTCTACACCTATGTCCAGGGTGGCTTCGACATCATGGAGCTGATGGAGAACGCGATGGTCGCCTCCATCGTGCTGCTGTTCCTCACCCCGCTGACGGTCGGCGTGATGCTCCTCGTCTGGCGGCGCACCGGCACCGTGCGGCAGCTGCGGGCCTCGCTGTTCAACTCTTTCAAGCTGCTCGTGCTGTTCGTCGGCTGTGTGGTGGGCCTGGTCCTGCTGGTGCAGTCGGAGAGTTCGTCGATGGGCTTCCTGCGGGCGTTGGTCACTGCTCTGGCGTCGCTGTGGATGGTCGTCTTCGTAGTCCGGGGAGCCGTGCGGGTCTCCGGTAACTTCTTCGGCACGGCCGCGGTGCACCACAGTCTGCCCGCGCTGCTCGCCACGGTGACCAGTTGGCTGATGGCCGGCTGGGACCTCGTGACCGGAGATCTGCACGGACTCAGCCTCACCATGGGGATCGTCTTCATTCTGGGCGCCCCGGTCACCGTCACGACCATCGCGCTGGCGGAGACGGGTCGGCTGAAGCGGCGTTACGGCATCCGGCTCGGCACGCACCCGGCGAGCCTGCCGCCCACCCTTGACCCCGTCCCGCCGACGGGGCTGCCGCACGTACCGCCGCAGCAGAACCCCTACGGCCACCCGCACCCGTCCACCACGGTCGGCCACCCCTGCGCGTCGGGCCCGCAGAACCCCTACGCGCCGCACCCCCAGGCTCCGCACCGCCTGCAGGGGCCTTACGGAGGGTGACCGGTTCTCACGCAGATGGACTTGGAGGCTGACCGGGTTCATCGGCTGTCCGGGCTGGCGGCCCGGGGAAGAGCCAGTGGGAGATTCTGCTCCGCAGCTCGCCGACTCCCTCGCCGCCGGCATGACCCCCGAGAAGGCGATCGTCACCTACCGGCGGCTGTACCTGCTGACCCTGGGCAGCGCGAGCTTCGTCGACCACCGCGACCCGAAGTCCGCGCAGGCGGCCACCCGGCGGGCGCTGGCCACGCTCGACCCCGAGGAGTTCCCGGTGCTGACCGGGCAGCTCAGCGCGGTCCTGCCCGCTGTGGTCGACCACGAGGTCTACTACGGCGCGCTCCGCCAGCTCATCCGCGCCGCCGACCCGGCCCGGGCCGCCGCAGTGCCCGGACAAGCGGGCGAGGGGAAGTAGCGCCACCAACGCTGCACCCGTCAGCGGCCGCGTGCAGCAGTGTCAGAGGCTTCCCATAGGTTCGCCCCATGAGTTCTTCACTGAGCGTCTACCTGCTCGACGTGGCCGCTACGCGTGCCTTGGTCGGATCCCGCGATGACCAGTTGCTGGAGGCGATCCGCAACGGCTTTGGGGACGACCTGGCACGTGACGACGACTATTT
>NZ_JBSFET010000141.1:0-10562 GCF_053594575.1 Streptomyces sp. NPDC001880 | reverse complement strand
GCCCAGCCGAGGCCGGTGCGACGGGCGGGCGCGGCACCGATCCGCTCCCCCGCCGCGCCGGTGACGCGGTCGAGGACGACGGCGAGCAGTACGACCGGCACCCCGGCAGCGAGCGCCGCGCCCACATCGACGGAGGCGAGGGCCTGGTACACCCGGTCGCCGAGACCGCCCGCGCCGATCACGGACGCGATCACGGCCATCGAGAGCGCCATCATGATCGACTGGTTGATGCCGAGCAGCAGTTCCTTGCGGGCCAGCGGGAGCCGGGCGGTCAGCAGCCGCTGCCGGCCGGTCGCGCCGAGCGAGGCGGCAGCCTCCATCACCCCGGCGTCCGCGCCGCGCAGTCCGAGCGCGGTCAGCCGGGCCATGGGCGGGGCCGCGTAGACGACGGTGGCAAGGACCGCGGCCGGCACGCCGATGCCGAAGACCAGCACGACCGGGAGCAGATACGCGAACGCCGGCAGCACCTGCATGGTGTCGAGCACCGGACGCAGTGCCCGGTGCACGCGATCGGAGAGTCCGGCGGCGAGCCCGAGCGCTGCGCCGAGGAGCACGGACGCGGCGACGGCGACGGCCATCAGCGCGAGGGTCTGCATGGTGGGGACCCACATGCCGAGCAGCCCGCACACGGCGAACGCGGCGACGGCCACGAGCGCCGGTCGCAGGCCCGCGAGGCGCCAGGCGACGAGGCCGGCGGCGGCCGTGACCCCGGCCCAGCCGATGGCGAGGAGCACCAGGTAGACGGCGCGCACGCAGAGCACGACGGCGTTGCTGATGTGACCGAAGAAGTACAGGAAGAGCGGGTGGCTGTCCCGGTTGTCGATGATCCAGTCACTGGCTTCTCCGAGCGGCCCGGACAGGTCGACGGCGAGGTGTGCGGGCCAGCTGCCGCCGCCCAGGAGTACGGCGCCGAGGAGGAGCGCGACGAGGGCGGCGACGGCGATGAGTGCGCTGCGGTGCCGGGCGACGACACCGGTCAGCGGCGCGCCGGTCCCGGCGGCGGGGGTGGCGGCGGCGCTCATCGGGTCCACCTCCCCGTCGCGTCCGCCGCACGGGCGGTCACGGCCGGATGTGCGGGGCGCGGGCCCGGTGGACCCCAGGTGGTGTGCGCGGGCATCAGGCCACATCCTTCCGCGGGCCGAGTCCCGCGACCACTTCGAGCAGGTCCGCGTGGCCGACCACGCCCAGGCAGCGGCCGTCCTCGACGACACGGGCGGGCCCGCCGCCGCGGACGACGGCCTCGATGGCTTCGTGGACCGTGGCGTCGGGAGCCAGTGCCGGGCCGTTGTCCGTCTCGGCGGGCCCGGCCGGGCGCATCGCCGAGCGCACGGTCATGACCTGTTCTCGCGGGACGTCGCGGACGAAGTCGCGCACGTAGTCGTCCGCGGGTGCGCCCACGATCTCCTCGGGTGTGCCGAGCTGCACGATCCGGCCGTCTCGCATCAGCGCGATCCGGTCGCCCAGTTTCAGCGCCTCGCCGAGGTCGTGCGTGATGAAGACCATCGTGCGGCCCTCCTCGCCGTGCAGCCGCACGACCTCCTCCTGCATGTCGCGCCTGATCAGTGGGTCCAGTGCGCTGAACGGCTCGTCGAACAGCAGCACTTGGGGGTCCACCGCCAGGGCGCGGGCCAGCCCGACCCGTTGCTGCTGGCCGCCGGAGAGCTGGGCGGGGCGGCGGTGTTCCATGCCTTCGAGGCCGACCTTGGCGATGAACTCCGCTGCCCGCTCGCGCCGTTCGGAGCGCGCGACCTTCTGGATCTCCAGTCCGTACGCGACATTGTCCAGGACCGACCGGTGCGGCAGCAGCCCGAAGTGCTGGAAGACCATCGCGGCGCGGTGGCGGCGCAGTTGGCGCAGCCGGGACGCGTCCATCGACAGCACGTCCTCGCCGTCGATGGCGATCGAGCCGGAGGTGGGCTCGATCAGCCGGGTCAGGCAGCGCACCAGCGTCGACTTGCCGGACCCGGACAGGCCCATGACAACGAAGACCTCGCCCTTGCGGACGTCGAAGGACACATCGCGCACGGCGGCGGTGCAGCCGGTGCGTTCGCGCAGGGCGGCCGGGCCGAGTGCGGCGAGGTCCGGATCCGCCGGCACCCGGTCGGCCCTCGGGCCGAAGACCTTCCACAGCTCGCGTACGGAGAAGACGGGCGGCCCGGGAGGAACAGCCGGCTCGGAGGGGACGGGCGGTTCGGTGTTCATCAGGCGTTGCCTCCCAGAAGGTCCGCGCATTTCTCGCCGATCATCAGCACGCCGATCATCGGGTTGACGGTCGTCATCGTCGGGAAGACGGAGGCATCGGCGATCCGGATGCCGTCCAGGCCACGGATCCTCAGATCGGGTGACACCACGGCGAGTTCGTCGTCCGCGGCACCCATCCGGCAGGTTCCCGCCGGGTGGTAGACGGTGTGCGCGACCTTGCGCGCGTACTCGCCCAGCTCCTCGTCGGAGGTGACCTCGGGCCCCGGGCAGACCTCACGCCTGAGCCAGCCGGCGAGCGGTTCCTGCGCCGCGATGCGGCGGGCGATGCGGATGCCGTCGACGAGGGTGCGGCCGTCGTAGTCCTCCTCGTCGGTGAAGTACCGGAAGTCGAGGGCGGGCTTGACCTCGGGGTCGGCGCTGGTCAGATACAGCCGCCCGCGACTGCGCGGCTTGGGGATGTTGGGGGTCATCGACACTCCGTGCGGCGGCCGCCGGTAGCCCAGCCGTTCGGGGTTGTCGGTGAACGGGATCTGGTAGAAGTGGAACATCAGGTCCGGCCCTTCGGCCTCCGGGTCCCTGCGTACGAACAGGCCTGCGTCGCTGTCCATCGCGGAGTTCTCCGGTATCGGCCCGTCGGTCTCCCAGACGATGACCGACTCGGGATGGTCGAGGAGGTTCTCGCCGACGCCCGGCAGGTCGTGCACGACGGGGATGCCCAGCTTCTCCAGGTCGGCGCGGGGCCCGATGCCGGAGTGCAGCAGCAGCCGGGGCGTGTCCACGGCACCCGCGCACACCAGCACCTCGCGCCTGGCCCGTACGAGGTGCTCCGCGCCGTCCTTGGTGCGCACCTGCACACCGGTGGCCCTGGTCCCTTCCAGCTCAAGGCCGAACGCCCAGGTCTCCAGAGCGATATGGAGGTTGGGCCGGTCCAGGAACGGGTGCAGATACGCCACGGAGGCCGAGGAGCGCTTGTTGTTCTCCGGGTGATAGGCGAGGTCGAAGAAGCCGACACCCTCGTGGAACGGCTGCTTGTTGAAGCTCTCTACGCGCGGCACGTCCAGCGCCGCCTGCGCGGCGTCGACGAAGTCGCGGGCGATGGCGTTCCGGTCGGCCTCGTCGACGGGGACGATGTTGTTGCGGAGCCTGGCGAAGTACGGGTCCATCGACGCCGCGTCCCAGCCCTCGGCGCCCGCGTCGGCCCACTCGTCCCAGTCCGTCGGCAGGGGTTTGAAAGCGATGAGGGTGTTGTGGGACGAGCAGCCGCCGAGCACCCGGGCACGGCTGTGACGGATGTGCGAGTTGCCGCGAGGCTGCTCGGTCGTCGGGTAGTCGTAGTCCAGTTCACCGCCGAGGAGGCCCATCCAGCGGCGCAGGGTGAGGACGTCGTCCCGTCCGACGTCGGTGGGGCCGCCCTCGATGACGGCCACGGTGGTGTCCGGGTTCTCGGTGAGCCGGGAGGCGATCACCGATCCGGCGGTGCCGCCGCCGATGACGACGTAGTCGTAGATGTGGTTCTCGGTCATGTGCTCGTTTCCCTCTGCTCCGTTGCGCGCGGTTGCTTCGGTTGCGTGCGTTGGTTCGGCTGCGTGCCTTGGTTCGGTTGCTGCGCTGCGTCGACGGCTGCGTCCCGCCGGGCGGCCCGCGTTGCGTCCGTCGCGCCTGTCGCGTCCCATGCCCGTACGCCTTGCGTCACGTGCGGCATGTGCGTGGCGTCTGTCGCCCGAGTCTCAGCCCGCGAACCAACGCACCGGGCGCGGGGCGAGGTTCTGGTAGATGTGCTTGGTCTCGCGGTACTCGGCGAGGCCGGTCGGTCCCAGCTCGCGGCCGATGCCCGACTTCCCGAAGCCACCCCATTCGGCCTGCGGGAGGTAGGGGTGGAAGTCGTTGATCCAGACGGTGCCGTGGCGCAGCCGGCCTGCGACGCGCCGGGCGCGTCCCGCGTCGGCGGTCCACACGGCGCCCGCGAGCCCGTACTCGGTGTCGTTGGCGAGGGTGACGGCCTCGTCCTCGGTGCGGAACGTCTCGACGGTCAGGACGGGGCCGAAGACCTCTTCGCGGACGACACGCATCCGGCGGTCGCACCGGTCGAGGACGGTGGGGCGGTAGAAGTAGCCGGGGCCGTCGGGCCGCTGGCCACCGGCCCGGAGCACGGCTCCTTCCGCGAGGGCGGACGCGACGAAGTCCTCGGTCTTCGCGAGCTGTTGCGCGGAGACGAGCGGTCCGCACTCGACGCCCGGGTCGGTGCCGCGGCCGAGGCGGATCTTCGCGGCGCGGCGGGCGAGTTCGGCGACGAAGCGCTCGCTCAGCGGCTCCTCGACGATGAGGCGGGACCCGGCGGAGCAGACCTGGCCGCTGTGGATGAAGGCGGCGTTGAGCGCCTGGTCGACGGCGGTGTCGAAGCCCTCGTCGGTGGCGCAGGAGTCGGCGAAGACGACGTTGGGGTTCTTGCCGCCGAGTTCGAGGGCGACTTTCTTGACGGTGTCGGCGGCGGCGCGGGCCACCTTCGTGCCGCTGGCCAGACCGCCGGTGAACGACACGATGTCGACGTCCGGGTGTTCGGCGAGACGGGCTCCGACGGTGTCACCGGCACCGGTGACGATGTTGGCGGCGCCCTGGGGCAGTCCGGCCTCCATCAGGAGCCCGATCAGTGCGACGGTGGTGAGCGGGGTGATCTCGCTGGGCTTGATCACGAAGGTGTTCCCGGCCGCGAGCGCCGGGGCGATCTTCCAACTTGCCTGGAGCAGTGGGTAGTTCCAGGGGGTGATGAGAGCGCACACACCGACGGGCTCATGGACGACGACGCTGTGGATCTCGTCGGACCCGGCATCGACGACGCGTCCGCCCCTCTCGTTCATGACGAGGTCGGCGAAGTAGACGAAGGCGTCGCGCACACAGTCCACGTCGACGCGCCCCTCTTCGAGGGTCTTGCCCGCGTCCTGGCTCTCCAGGGCACCGATCTTCTCCCGGTCCCGCTCCAGCAGTGCCGCGACGCGGCGCAGCAGGGCGGCCCGCTCCGCGACGGGCGTACGCGGCCAGGTGCCGCCGTCGAAGGCGGCACGCGCCGCGGCGACGGCGTCATCGGTGTCGGTGACGCCGCCCTCGGACACGACGGCGAAGACACTCGCGTCGACGGGGTCGAGGATCTCGCGCGTGGTTCCGGAGACGGCCGAACGCCACTCTCCGCCCACGTGGATGGTCTGTTGTGCTGCCGCCACGTCGTTTTCGGCCCTTCGGTTCCGGTTTGCTCTGCGCGCCGGTCACACCCCGGCGATCCGGCCGTCTGCCCCGGGTCCGAAGAACCATGCCCTGATCACGACGGAAAGTGACCCGCCTCACCTCACGCCCCGGGCCCTGCCCCGTCGCGCAGTTCGGTTGCGCGCGGCCGCAGATGAGCCGTGCATCTGGCGATGCCGTGACTCCGGCCGAGGTTGTCGTGCCGTGCGCGCGGCGCTGGGCCACGTCCTCATGTCCGCGACGGCCGAGCCCTGGTGGGCCCTGGCCGCCGCATTCGTGACGGACTGTGGCTCGTCCACGGAGAACGGGCCGTTCTCCGCCACGCCACCTCACCGGATCAGTCGATGCTCAGGCGGGCCTCCCCCGGCTGTCCGGACAGGTGGGGCTCCATCGCGGCGAGCCAGGCGTCGGCGATGATCCGGTGGCCGAGGGGAGTCGGATGGACCCCGTCCCGGGCGAGCTCCGCCGGTTCCTTCGTCTGCGCGGCACGGCGCAGCGCGAGGTCCGCGCGGACCACCTCGGCTCCGTTGGCCGTCGCGGCGCGAAGGACGGCTTCGGTACGGGGTGTCAGGTCCTCGAACCAGCATTCCTGGTCCGGGGTGACCGGGAGCAGGAACGGGGTGATGACGACCAGTTGGGCGGACAGCTTCTGCGCGGTGTCCGCGAGGAGGCCGGCGAGGCATGCCTCGAACTTCTCGATCGGACTGGTGAGTTGACTGTCGTAGAGCCGCCAGGTGTCATTGATGCCGATCTTGACCGTGACCACGGTGGGCCGGTGGTCGATGACATCGGTGGTCCAGCGGGCTTCGAGGTCGTACACGCGATTGCCGCTGATGCCCCGGTTGATGACAGCGGGGACGGGCCCGTCGCCGGCCCTGGCGCGCAGGGTCCGGGCGATCTCGTTGACATAACCGCCGCCGAGCGATGCGGTGTCGCTGCGGTCGCGGCCCGCGTCGGTGATGGAGTCACCGACGAAGAGGAGCGTGTCGGTTTCCTTGATGTGCATGTGTGCCGTCCTGATGTCGGGTGTCGGTATGGGCGCCGCTCAGCGCTGAGCCGCGACGCGCCGCAGCGTATCGGCCTCGCGGGAGAGCACGTCCGGGTCGTCGCCGGGCACGAACTCCAGGAGTGCCTCCATGGGGACGCGCCGTTGGTTCAGCAGGCCGAAGACCCCGGCCCACAGATCCTCGCGGTCTGCCAGCCGCAGTCGGTGGTTGCCCGGCCACCAGGAGAAGACGTGCACCGCGCTGACCCGGTCGACGAGCGCGGCGAGGCCCGCCAATGCCTCCTCGCCGGGAGCGTCCTGCGGGGGCTGCCAGTAGGTACGGAGGTTGTCCGCTCCCACCTCGTCCAGCAGCCGGACGGTGGATTCGACGGTGTCGGTGAGGGTCTTCGAGTGGAACTCCAGCGCGAGCTCCAGCCCGTGGTCCGCGGCGGTCCGGGCCGCCTCCCGCAGGCGGCCGACGGTACCGCTCCGCTCCTCGGCCGTGGCGTCCCGTGAGCCGATTCCGCCCGCCCATACCCGCACCCGTGGCGCCCCGAGAAGCACCGCGGCACGGGCGATCTCGGGGAACTCGGCCGCCTCGTCCTGTGTGGCGCGGAAGTAGGAGCCGTACGAGCAGCAGGTGAGTCCGTATCCGTCCGAGGCCTCGCGGGCGGCGTGGACGGCGCCTGGGTCCCCCGGGGGCGCGTGCACGTCCGCTCCCCACTCGATCACTTCCAGACCCGCGTCGGAGGCACGGCGTGCGAGCTCGGGCGCGGGCAGCCGCCTGAAGGTGACCGAGCACAGCCCCGGCCTGATCACGGGCGCACCCGGCCCGGTCGGTGGACCGCCCGGGGCGCCGTCCCTCGTGCCGCACCCCCGCTCCTCGCGGTCATGGCTCTTGCTGCCTGCCACAACGTTCCCTTCCTTCGGCCGTCCTGCGGCGATTCCTCCCCCGCCCCTGCCCGGCTGTTCCGGTCCGCCCGCCCACCCGGGGCGGACGGACCGGAACACCGGTGAGTTCTCACGATGCGTTCGGACCCACATCCGCGGCCGTGAGAGGGTGCCGGAGCGCGGCCGCGGTCGAGTACTCGTCGGCGCCGATGTCCCGCGTGCTGCCACGCGCGTCACCGTCGATGTCGTCGGCCACGGTCGGGCTCGCCAGCGTGGCGGCACCGATCGCCGGGCTGCCCGCCGACAGCCGGGCCACGCCGTCCTGACCCGTCGCCAGCTTCGGATCGACACGGGTGTAACCACCGGACGGAATGTTGCCGTTGGCGGCCGCACCCCACAAGATGTTGCTCTGCCAGGTGAAGTCGGTGGTCGCCCCCATCGCGACGAGGCTGCCGGAGTCACCGACCAGCAGGTTGTCGGCGACGACCACGTCGCGGGGCTCGTAGGTCCGGGTCTCGCCCGAGAGCGTGCTGGAGTTGCCGATCAGGGTGTTGTGCACGATCACCGCGCGGTCGCAGGCGTCGTTGCCCCGCCGCTCGTCCTTCGTCTCGCCCGAGTTGTGGTCGCGGGTGGTGCCGCTGCCGACGACCAGGGCCCGGCCCGACAGCCCGCTGAGGTAATTGTTGACGATCAGGTGGTCGTTCCCGTACAGCCGCACACCCTCGCTGCCGCCGATCAGGTAATTTCCCTCCACCGTGGAGCGGTTGCCATGGCGGAGCACGATTCCGCCGCGGCTGTCGCGGATGGTGTTGTAACGGATGGTGTTGTCGGAGGACTTGACCGAGATGGCCTCGGGGTCGCCATTGGCGCGCTCGAACAGGTTGTACTCCACGACCGCGTGGGCGCCGGACAGTGCCCGCCCGCTGACGCCGAGGCGGATCGACTCGCCGCCGTTGGCCCCGGAAAAACTGTGGTCGGAGAAGTGGTTCTTGAAGATGTGGATGTTCTGGGCCATGTCGGTCGCGTCCGGGCCGTCGACGACGAGGAAGATACCGGCGGTGGTCTTGTCGTGGAAATGGTTCCGGTCGACCTTCGTGTCGTTCGCCCGGACGACGAGCCAGTACGGGTCGCCGGTGTCCGCGTGCTGGAAGTCGTTGCGGGTCAGCCGGATCGACGAGCAGTCCGCCGGGATCTCCATCGTGGTGCTCTGCCGGAAGGCGAAGCCGCTGACGGTGATGTTGCTCGAATCGGCGAAGACGAAGCTGCGTTCGCCGCGCAGCACCGCGCCACCGCGGGTCTTCGAAACGATGGTGATCTGCGCGGTGCTGGTGCCGTTCTTGCCAAAGACGTTGATCGCGCCGCCCGCCGGAACGGTGTAGGTGCCGTCGGCCACGATGATCCGGTCGCCGGGTGCGGCGGCGTTGATCGCGCTCTGGAGTTCGGCGAGGGAGCCGACCGTCGTGTCGGCCGCCGAAGCGCCGGCCGACATCGAGGTGCTGAGGGGCACGGCGGCGAGTGCTGCCACCGCTGTGCCCCTGAGGAACGTGCGTCGTTGCATGATGCCTCCTGTGGCGACGAGTACGTGACGGGCCGGTCCGTACAGCCCCCGCGCTGGACGTTGCCGGCCGGTGGTGGGGAAAGCCGGTGGCGGACCGGCCCGGCTGTCCCGCTCGGGCGTGTGATCAGCGGGCGTGCGGACCGACGTCGGCCGGGGTCAGCGGCTGGTGCCTGGGCGCCCGCTTCGCGTATTCGTCCGCGCCCACATCGCGGTGCCGGCCGCGCGGGTCCCCGTCGATGTCATGGGTGACCCGTGGCCGCAGAAGCGTGCCCGCGCCGATCGCCGGGCTGTCCGCGGCCGGCCGGGCCACGCCGTCCGGGCCCGTGACCAGCTTCGGATCGACGCGGGTGTAGCCACCGGCGGGGATGTTGCCGTCGGCGGCGGCACCCCACAGGATGTTGCCGGACCAGGTGAACCGCACGGTGTTCGCCATGGCGACCAGCTCTCCCGAGTCCCCGACGAGCAGATTGTCCGCGACGGTCACATCGCGTGGCTCGTGGGGACGGTGGCTCTCGCCGGAGAGTGTGCCCTTGTTGTTCACAAGGGTGTTGTACGCGATGAGAACCCGGTCGGGGGCGTCGTTGCCGCGGCGCGCGTCGGGCGTCTCGCCGGGCAGGTGGTCGCGTTCCGATCCGCTGCCGATCACCAGGGCCCGGCCGGACAGGCCGGCGAGGTGGTTGTTGACGATCACATGGTCGTTGCCGTAGATCCGCACACCGTCCGTGCCGGCGACGAGGTGGTTGGCTTCCACCCGGTTGCGGTTGCCGTGGCGCAGGACGATCCCGCCGAGGCTGTCGCGGATGGTGTTGTGCCGGATGACGTTGTCCGAGCTCTTGACGGAGATGGCCTCCGGGTCGCCGTTGGCGCGCTCGAACAGGTTGTACTCCACGACCGCGTGGGCGCTGGACAGTGCCCGGGGGCTGACGCCGAGCCGGATCGGTTCTCCGCCGTTGGATCCGGCGAATGTGTGGTCGGAGAAGTAGTTCCTGAACACATGGACGCGCTGTGCCATCTCCTCCTTGCCCGCGCCCTCGATGCCGAGGTAGATGCCGAGCGTGGACTTGCCGTGGAAGTGGTTGTGGTCGACCTTGCTGTCGTCCGCGCGCACCATCACCCAGTGCAGGCCCTCGATGTCGGCGAGCTGGAAGTCGTTGCGGGTCAGCCTGATGTGCGAGCAGTTCGGCGGGATGTCCAGGGTGCTGCTCTGGCGGAAGGAGAAGCCGCTGAGGGTGATGTGGCTGGACGCGTCGAGGACGAAGCTCTGATCGCCGTCGAGGACTACGCCGCCGCGGGTTCGGGCGATGACGGTGATGGGCGCGCGCTCGGTGCCCTGCTTGTTCCGGATCGTGAGGGGGCGGTCCGACGGGACGGTGTATCTGCCGTCGGCCACGACGATGCGGTCACCCGGACGTGCCCGGTCGATCGCGGCCTGGAGCGCGTCCAGCGAACCGACGGTGCCCGGCGCCGCCGTCGCGCTCGCGGTCGGGAGACCGCCGATGGGGACGACGGTCAGCGCCGCCCCTGCCGCGGTGGCCCTGAGGAACGTGCGGCGTTGCATGATGCCTCCGTGAGTGTGGTGATGGATCGGGGTCCGGGCCCCTCCCGGCGGGCTCGCCGTGACCGGCCTGTTCATCGCGGTGGGCCACGACCCTCGCACCGAGCTCTTCAAGGGCCAGCTCGACCTCGACGACG
>NZ_JBSFET010000140.1:0-10853 GCF_053594575.1 Streptomyces sp. NPDC001880 | reverse complement strand
CCCGTGGCCAGTTCACCGCTCTGGCCGCTGAGCCAGCGCAGCAGCGCACGCCCGCTGTCCGTGAAGCGGATCGAGGGGTCGCGGTAGAGGGAGAGTGCGGCGCGCGGCTGGGCGCGCGCGGTCTCCGCCGGGGGCTCGGCGCGTCCGGAGACGCTTCGGAGAGGGCCTTCCTGGCAGGCGACCACACCGGCGCCGCTCGGGGCCCCCTCCCCCGGTGCGGGTCCCGATGAGGCGGCCGGTGGGGCCTCTCGGCCCCGGCCCGTATCGGTGGGGTGGCCCGATGCCGCGCGGCGCATCCGGTGCACTGTACTGATGGAGACCCCTGCCTCCTCGGCGACATCCCGGAGGGTTGCCTGCGGGCGTTCCGCGAGCAGGAGGCGGGCCTTCTCGCGGCGCTGTGGCATGTCGACGGGACGGGCCCTGCCGTCCCTTCCGACGCGCGCGGTCGCCGTGCTCATGCCGCTCTCGTCGCCGCCGTCTTTCGAGTGAGGAAATTCCTCACTCGCACACCTTCTCCGGGCGGCTCCCACGGTCTTGGGAGAGACCCCGCTGACCGCCGCGATGGCCCGGTCGGACCAGTGCGGATGGGAGGCGAGGATACGGACGACGGCCGCTCTGCGGTCCTTGAGGGTCAAGGGCAGTCCGTGGAGGGTGTTGGCCGCCACAGCTCGGACGAACAGGTCGGCCGACGAGCCCTCTACATAGCGGACGGGCAGGTCGCGCGCGCCGCGCAGTATCGCGGCACGCAGTCGGTGCATGCCGTCGACCACGCGGCCGGTGGCCCTGTGCACGAGGATCGGTTCGAGCTCCCTGCCGCTCTCGGCAAGCACCTGTGCGTGGTCGTGGCACAGGCCCCCGAGACGCGGTGAATCCGACGGCAACAGGGACGTCACGGGCACCATGTGGATCTCTGAGTCCAGTTCGTCGAGCAAGCTTCCTGACCCCTCTCGAGCTGTGACGACATGCGCCCGCGCCCGGAGCATGTCCGCATCTGGCCGTGTACGAGGACTGGTTTGTCTTCTCCGATGCGCTGCCCCCGATGTGTCGTCCACCGGTGGGCTGGTCGACCGGCGAGCTGTTTCATCGCAGTCGACTTCCGGGCAACTCCCGCCAATGGAGCGAAACTTGCCGCTGGCATACGGAAGGCCGGTCAACCACGCGGATCAGCGCGTCGACCGCCCTGTGTAGTGGCCGCATGTGAACCCCGGCGGTCTCCCCCGGGGGTTCGCGGCGGGAACGAACACGTTGACACGGCCCTGGGGACCGCGCCGCTTCTCTGGCGAGGTTTATGCCCGGCTTTGCGCAGACGCAATCCGGTCGGCGTGGCGTGTGGCGGCTCTCCCGGATCCGGGAATGTGACCTCTTGCGCAGCGCACGCGCCCCGTGCGCAATCTTCCTCTCCAGGCCACCGTGCCACCTCTCCGTTCATGAGTGATGTCGCCAGTACCGCCCGCGCCGCTTCCTTCACTCCCCTGAAGCCTGCACCCACTAGAACATAACAGCGAGGTGACGGAGGCGGTGAGACCCCGAAGGATCATGGCTGAAGCTCGTAGAACTGACGTCGGACGGATCGCCGAGGCTTCGAGCACTCAATTGGCTTGCGAGGCATTGCCGTCACGGGCTCCAGGAGCGCACTTTGGCCGGAAGCCAAAGGGTCTTCGCAGAAGCCGAAGGCCCGTGAACCGTGCATGGAGGATGGCGAGTTCTCGGCGGCCTTTTCCGAATACCGCCTGCTCTTACAGGGCAGTGGCGAGCCCCGCACCATCCTGAGTCTCTCGAGAAAAATCTCATGTCCGGATTCGTCAGATAATTCCTGGGGTGGTGAGTGGCCGCTGGTGGTCTCGACCGGTGCGGCGCAGGGCGGCGGCGATGTCGGCGTGGCCGTCCTGATGGTGAACGCCGATGGCGAGGTTGAAGAGCTGGTTGAGCACTCGACGGCGCCGAGGGCCGAGCATCATGTCCACCACCTTGCCCGGCAGCTCGAACTGGCCCTGGGGGAACCGGCCGTGCTGCGTTTGGAACTTCATCCGTACGCCCGCCTGAACCTCACCTCGACAGCCGTACCTGGTCCTCGTATCCCAGGCGAGCCGGACGGCTGGGAACCGGAGAACCGGCATCCGCCAACGTCAGGATCCGGCAGCCGACACGTGTCGAGCCAGCTCAGTGGCCAGGCGCCGCATGGCCGTGCGGTTGGCGCGCCGCATCGCGGCCCGGACGACGGGCGCCAGCAAGCGGTCGGTGACAGGCGCGAGCACCCAGGCGTACGTGAACGAGACGTGGCTCCCGCCGGTCCGCAGCGGCTCAATGGTGTAGGCGCCGTGGGCCAGGCGCCGACCGGCCGCGCTGACGTTCCGTTCCACGATGCGCCGCGGTGCGTCGGCTTCGACGACCTCGATGGTGACATCGACCTTCGCACCACCCAGCGCGGCGGTGACTGCGGCGCACGCTCCCGGGCCACGGCCGGGACCGCTGTAGCGCCAGCCGGTCAGATAGTGGTTCGTGAATCGCTCGTGGTGAGCCATGACGTCGAGAAAGCCGTAGACCTGCTCGGGCGTGTGCGGAACATCGATCGATACGGTGATGGACCTCATGTACCACACGGTACATAGCCCATGTACCAATGGGTACATTCATGGAGTGGTGAATGTGGATGACTCGAGGCGCTCCGGGGGCGAGGCAGCGCATGTAACGGACAGAGACCGACGCACCGCACTGGTGGACGCGGCCGTCGACCACGTCACGGCACACGGCATCGCGGACCTCAGCCTGCGCGGCCTCGGCACCGCGATCGGTGTCAGTCATCGCATGCTGATCCACTACTTCGGCACCAAGGAACAGTTGCTCGTCGAGATCGTCCGGACATCGGAGCGGCGGCAGCGCGACCTGCTGTCCAAGCTGCGCGAGGACCCCGGTCTCCCACCCGCTGACGTCGCACGGCTGCTCTGGAAGCAGTTGACGGACCCTCGGCTGGCCGGCCAGGAACGGCTCTTCTTCGAGATCTGCGGGTACGCGCTGCGGGGCCGCCCCGAGGCCGTCCCGATCCTGGACGGTCTCGTGGCGGACTGGCTGGAACCGCTCATGGCTGCCGAGGTCGCCGCGGGCGCGGCCCGTGCCGCAGCCCGCAACCGCGCGAGGCTGGGACTCGCCACCGTCCGTGGACTGCTGCTCGACCTCCTCGCCACCGATGACCGCGCCGGTGTCGACGCAGCGATGGAAGAGTTCCTCCAGCTGTACTACGGATCGGAGTGAAGCCCACGCGACGAAGCCGCCGGTCAAGGCACCCGGACGGGCCTCCGACAGCGTGTCGACCAAGCGGATTGAGATCCGGCTCGCTGAGCTGTACGCGCGGAGACCACCCGGTCAGGCGGCTGGGGTGGTGTTCTACGGTGCGGGGCGGCGTGCGGTGTCGCTGATGCGGATCAGGATGCCGATGAGGGCCCAGTTGGCGATGACGGAGGAGCCGCCGTACGCCAGGAACGGCATCGTCATGCCGGTCAGCGGGATCAGGCCCATCACACCGCCTGCGACGACGAAGACCTGCAGGGCGAATGCGCCTGACAGGCCGATGGCGAGGAGTTTGCCGAATGGGTCACGGGCGGCGAGGGCGGTGCGTACGCCACGCTCCGCGATCAGGCCGTATATCAGCAGGATTGCCATGATGCCCGTCAGTCCCAGTTCCTCGCCGAAGGTGGCGAGGACGAAGTCGGAGTTGGCGGCGAACCGGATGAGTTCGGAGTGGCCCTGGCCGAGACCGGTGCCGAGGGTGCCGCCGGACCCAAAGGCCCACAGCGCCTGCATCGACTGCTCGGAGTGACCGGCCACGCCCTGGCGGCTGAGCATGTATTCGTGCATGGGGTCGAGCCAGGCCTGGACACGCTGGTGAACGTGCGGCTCGAAGGAGGCGACGCCGACGGCGCCGGCCGCGGACATCAGCAGACCGAAGACGATCCAGCTGGTCCGTTCGGTAGCGGCGTACAGCATGATGACGAACATTCCGAAGAACAGCAGTGACGTGCCGAGGTCGGTCTCGAAGACCAGGATCAGGATCGAGAGAAACCAGATGACCAGGATCGGGCCGAGGTCACGGCCGCGCGGCAGGTACAGACCCATGAAGCGGCGGCTGGCCAGGGCCAGCGCGTCGCGCTTGACCATCAGGTATCCGGCGAAGAAGACCGCGAGCACGATCTTCGCGAACTCACCGGGCTGGATACTGAAGCTGCCGACGTGGATCCAGATCTTGGCGCCGTATATGTCGGCGCCCAGGCCCGGGACCAGCGGCAGCAGCAGGAGGAACAGGGCGCCCACCATGGAGATGTAGGTGTAGCGCTGCAGGACGCGGTGGTCCTTGAGGAAGATCAGGACGACGATGAAGAGGGCGATGCCCATCGTCGTGTACATCAGCTGCCGCGGCGCGGCCGTTCCTGCCTGCTTGATCGACTGCAACAGCGCGGACTGGTCCAGCCGCCAGATGACGACCAGGCCGAGTCCGTTCAGCAGCGTGGCCAGCGGCAGCAGCAGCGGGTCCGCGTTCGGCGCGGCCTTCCGTACGACGAGATGGGCGACGCCGGCCAGCAGGCCCATTCCCAGGCCGTAGCTCAGCAGGCCCGACGGCACCTGGTTGTTGACGGCCAGGCCCGCGTTGGCGTAGGCGAACGCGGTGATGACGACGGCGAACACCAGAAGCGCCAGCTCGGTGTTGCGCCGGCTCGGTGCGCCGATCGTGTACGTGTAATGCGTCGACGTGTCTGTGGTGCGGCTCATCGTGTGACGGGGCCTCTCACGGCTTGCATGCTGCTGACCCCAGCGAGGAGGCAGCCTTCTGCTCTCCCCAAAAGGCCGGGCCGGAGCCGGGGCTGGGAGTAGGTGCGGTAGTGGTCTGGAACGGCGGCTTCGAAGCCGCCGTGGTCGGCGGCGCTGTTGCCCTGGATATCGCTTTAGACGTGAAGGAAGCGTGTGCGGTTCCTGGGGTGCCTGTGGTACTGCTGACCTTGCCCCAGCCCGTCCGGTGCTGTCCCGGGACTCGCTGTCGTGCCGTCGTTCCCCTCGCGCCCCTGTATCCCGTCCACCGGCACTGGTGTGGGCAGACCTCGCTGCCCTGGGCCGGCGGCCGCACGCGAGGTGAACGTCATGGGGCGCGAAGGCCGGACGGTGGGGCAGCTGCACGTCGCACTCCCTCACCTCCGCATCCCGGCAACATCTCCTTCAGGGCGTAAACCTGATGCTGATTCAGGTGTCTGCCCGGGTGCCCGACAGGTGGACTCACGCCGCCACGTCGAGCCGGGCGGCGAAATCCGCGACGGAGTCCGGGTCGCTGAACTCGACGGCGACCGCCTCAAGGGCTAGCCGAAGGGAGTGCGGCTGATTGTCCGCCAGGAACGCCCGCACCCCGGCGCTTAGTTGCGGATCACCGAAGCCGACGGCCTGCGGCTGACCGCGTTTGCCACCAACACCCCTGGCGTCCCCATCGCCGCACTCGAACTGCGGCACCGTCAGCGAGTCCGAGTCGAGGACCGCATCCGGGCCGCCCGCGCCACCGGCCTGCGCAACCTGCCCCTGCACGACGCCCCCAGAACTGGATCTGACTGGAGATCGTCCTGTTCGCCCCCTACCTGCTGGCCTGTATGCCCAATGCTCGCCCTGAAGGACAAAACCCGCAGGTGGGAGCCCCGCCGTCTGAGGCTCCGTCTCTTTTCCGCCGCCGCCCAGATCGTCACGACCGCCCGCCGCCGGCACCTGAGATTCGCACGCCACTGGCCCTGGACCGACGTAATCACCGACGCCCTGGCACGACTCCAAGCTCTCCCCAACCCCGGCTGACCAGCACGTTCCCGTCCCTACGAGTCGCACCACCCCGACCGGAGCCGTGGAACCCGGCGCCCGCCCGACGCGACAGCCGGGCCATCAGCCTGACTACTACCAGCCCGAACAACCGAAACGGCCCGCTGGAGAAACCAGCGGACCGTCACGAAAGATCGAGGCCAAAGGCTAAAGCGACCGGTACTCAGCTGACGGATGGGCCAGTTCGGGGTGTTCCACGACGTACCGATCACCGTGAATCGCCAGCATCGCCCAGTGCCACGCCTCGTCGTGAAAGATGAGGCCACGGCACGGGGCGTCGTCCGGCTCGTACGGGTACCACTCCAGGGCGGCTTCCCGGGCCTGCGTCGGCGTCAACCCACCATGCCGCTGCATCACCCATGCGTAGCCACGCCGCTCGGACTGAAGACACTCGAGGTACTCCGTCTCACTCCACTTCACGGCCTCAACACTAATTGCTCGCCAAGAAGACGGGCTCTCGAGATGTGCCCCTGCTGCACAGGGTAGTGCGGCAAGGGCGTCCGCGTCCTCGGGGCGTCCGTCAGTCGCAGTACGGCCCTCCGGCTTGTCGGCGTTCTTCCCGAGCCCGAGGTGACCGTCCCGCCACACGATCAGCAGCCGGCGGTGTGATGAACGGCGTGGGCGGCAACATTCGCCGGCCCCACGCCCCCAGTCACGGCGCCCGGCCCGCAGGACGGCGCTGTCTCTACGGGCTCGGCCTCACGTTCCTTGCGGAGCGTCGGTGGCTACGCCCGTCGCTCCAGTGCCCGACGGATCGCGAAGGCGGCGGCACCGACGGCGAGTGCTGCGGCCCCGGTGACGACGGAGGAGAGCGGCAGGGCGAAGGCGAGGACGAGGCAGCCGGCCAGGCCGACCACGGGGATGATCCGGGCGGGGCGGCCCTCGGCGGGGGTGAGTGTGAAGGCGGAGGCGTTGGCGACGGCGTAGTAGGCCAGGACGCCGAAGGAGGAGAAGCCGATCGCCCCGCGGACGTCCGCGGTCGCGGCCACGGTGGCGACGACGGCGCCGACGAGGAGTTCGGCGCGGTGCGGGACCTTGAACTTCGGGTGCACGGCGGCCAGGGCGTGGGGCAGGTGGTGGTCGCGGGCCATCGCCAGGGTGGTGCGCGAGGTGCCGAGGATCAGGGCGAGCAGCGAGCCGAGCGCCGCGACCGCCGCGCCGGCCCGGACGAACGGGTCGAGCCAGTCGGCCCCCGCCGCCCGGGCCGCCTCCGCCAGCGGAGCTGTGGCCGCCGCCAGCCCGTCCGGGCCGAGGACGAGCAGCACCGAGACGGCAACGGCGGTGTACACGACGAAGGTGATGCCGAGGGCGACCGGGATGGCACGGGGAATGGTGCGGGCCGGGTCGCGGACCTCCTCGCCCAGGGTGGCGATGCGGGCGTACCCGGCGAACGCGAAGAACAGCAGGCCCGCCGCCTGCAGGACACCGCCCAAGGCGGCGTCCGAGCCGACCTCCAGCCGAGCCGCGTCCACAGTTGCGGAGGTCAGCGAGGCAGCCACGACGGCGGCGAGGACCGCCAGGACCACCGCCACAACGACCCGGGTGAGCAGGGCCGACTTCTGTACCCCGGCGTAGTTCACCGCGGTCAGCGCCACCACCGCCGCCACCGCGACCGCGTGGGCCTGGCCGGGCCAGACGTAGGAGCCGACGGTCAGTGCCATCGCCGCACACGAGGCGGTCTTGCCCACGACGAACGCCCACCCGGCAAGGTAGCCCCAGAACTTCCCGAGACGCTCACGTCCGTAGACGTAGGTGCCACCGGACGTCGGGTAGAGGGCGGCGAGCCGGGCGGAGGATGTGGCGTTGCAGTACGCGACGACCGCCGCCAGGGCGAGTCCGATGAGCAGGCCGGAGCCGGCCGCGCGGGCGGCCGGGGCGAGCGAAGCGAAGATCCCGGCGCCGAGCATCGAGCCCAGCCCGATCAGCACCGCGTCCGACACCCCCAGGCGCCGCTGGAGTTCGTCCGGGACTTCGGGCGTGGGCGAGGCAGTGCTGCTCAACGGCGTCTCTCCTTGTCGGCTGTGGCCGCCCATGGGTGCTGCGGTCCGCGCAGACGATAAGGGATCGGCCTGAACACGCGATGACGTCGTCATGCGCCGCACCGACAAGGCCGGACCCAGCTGCGGCACTGCGTCGGGTTCGGGTGCCGGAAGGTGCAGCTCATCGGTGGGGAGCCGCAGCTGAGCCCGCACTTCGGCCACCTCCTCGCGGGGGCGAAGCACATCGGGTACGGATTCGTCGAGGTGTTCTCCAATCTGACGCACCTCAGCGACGAAACGCTCGACTTCGCGGCGGAGCACGACGTTGCCTTCGCTACATCGGTGTACTCTCACGACCCCGCGGTGCACGACCGCGTGACCAAGGTGCGGTCCAGCCACGAACGCACCGTCCGGAACCTCCGCAGGCTCGTCGAGCGCGGAGTGACCGTCCGCGCCGCGGTGATCGCCATCGACCAGGGCCAGGACGACATCGACCGCACGAAGGACTTCCTGCACGGCATGGGCGTCGGCTCCGTACGCGTGGGCGACATCCGGGAGTTCGGCCGCGCGCAGGACGTCATGTCGCAGAACGCGCAGCTCTCGGGGTTGTGCGGCCACTGCTGGCGGGGACGGCTCTGCGTGAGTCCCGACGGTACGGCGGCAGCCCACACGATCCTGTTCTGTGCCGCGTCCGTCGGACTGTGTGCGTTGGCCACGAGCGACCGGATTTCGTACCAGCCCGTGGGCCGGAGTCGAAACCGAGCACATCGAATCCCGACTCACGGGTCCTCGGCGCGAGCGACGCAGCGAATCGGCTGGGCGTCGGACCCAGCCTGCCGATCGTCGCCTCGGTCGTCCCTGTCGTGGCCCTGCCCGCGCCCATGAGCTTCAGAGTGCGCGCCGACAGCAAGGGCCTCACCCTCTCCCGGGCACTGCTGCGCCGTCGCTACCACCGTCACAACATCGCGGGCCTGGACATGACCTTCGATGAGGACCCGATTCGGACTCGGCTCGACTCACGATGCGTCTGCGCCTGACCACGGCCCTCACCACAGGGCCGCGGGCCGCTCGACGACGTCCTCGGCCTCTCCCCCGGCCATCAACTGCGGGGCGCCGAACCGCGTCGGCTCGCAGACCTGTTCACCCTCCGCGCCACCAAGGGTGTTCCCCTCGCCACGCTCGCCCCGCCCAATCGCCCGGGTCGCCGCCCGGGAATCCAGCTCGCCCACTGACGCCCACCACAGCGAAGCTCCGAGGAATCCGGACCCCATGGTGAACGCTGGACTTGTCGCGCCCCGCGCGTCACACCCATGATGAGGGTCATGCCAAAGGAGCGGGGATCGGCCGGCGGCCAGGGTGCCGGCTCTCTGGTCTCGATGTCGAGCAGCGAACTGCCGCAGGGTGACAGGTTCGACTGGTACGTGGAGCTTGTGCGGGAAAACATCGCCCCCTTCTCCCTGAGAAGTGTCCATGCCCACGGATTCGAAGCCCATGTCGCCGCAGTGGATCTCGGTTCCGCGCAGCTCGCGCATTTCGTCTTCGAATCGCTCCATGCCGCACGGACACCACGGCACATCAGGCGCGGTGACCCGGAGACGTATCAGCTCGCCCTGGTCGGTGGCAGTCCTATGACTGTCAGACAGTGCGGGAACGAGGCCGAGATCGACACCGGCAGCCTGGTGTTCTTCGACACCTCCCACCCGTTGAACGCCTCTGTCGCCGATGAACGCGGGCAGGGCCGCGTCACGTTGCTGCGGATACCCAGGGGCGCCCTTCCACTGCCTGCGGGCCGGGTCAACCGGGTGCTGTCCCGACGGCTTTCCCCGGACGGGGTGAGCGGTCAGGTTCTGTGCCAGTACCTGACCACCGTCCGGGACCGTGCGGCTGATCTCGGCGCGGGTGAGCGTCATCGGCTCGGATCGATCGCCGTCGATCTCGCGGCCGCGTTCCTCGCCGAGCACGCCGACGCCCGGCATCCGAGATCGCTTGAGTCCCGGTACCAGGTCCTGCGCGCACGGATCGACTCCTACATAGAGCACAACCTCGGAAGTACGGATCTGACCCCCAATCACCTCGCGGCGCACCACCACATGTCCGTCCGTTCGCTCCACCGCCTCTTCGGCGACCGGCAGGAGACCGTGGCGGCCTCGATCCGTCGACGCCGCCTGGAACGCTGCCGGGCCGACCTCGCGGACCCGCGGCTTGCCGGATACCCGATCGCCGTCCTCGCGGCTCGTTGGGGGTTCCCGGCGCCCGCCGAGTTCAGCCGCGCCTTCCGGACGGCGTACGGGCTCAGTCCCCGTGCCTTCCGGCACCGAGCCATGTCTGCCGAGGCTCCACGCACGGCACGCCCTGCCAAGTAGCGTGGCGCGCAGGGCCAAGTCGCGTCCCCGGACCGCCGTGACGATGTGATTACCCATCAGGCGACAGAGCCGGCCGTACCGGACCGGCCGACGGCCTCGGCCATGCCGCCATGGGCCGGATCGGCCGAGGGGCCGTGGACAACAGGAGGAATCAGGCATCGCGTCAGCCGGACCACCGTAGGTGCCCACTCGTCGCCCGGCGGCCGGCGGGCGACTTCGGTGAGACGTCTCGCCCGCTTCCTCGCCATAGCGGCGGTCGCGCTGGCGACGGCTGTGGGGGTGACATCACCTGCCTCGGCCGAGACCCGGGTCATCACGGGCGCCTACGGCTACTTCGACCCGGGGAAGCTCATGTTCGGCGTGGGTGACACCGAACGCGACGGTCACGGCGTATTCATCAGGTGGCACGTGGACACCTACTGGGACGAGGTGGTGAACGGCAAGGGAAACGGCACGTGGACGGACGAGTACCTCCCTTACAACTGGCCCGACGCGCTCCTGGAATGGAGGGTCTGCGTCTCCGGTGTCCGCTGCTCGTCGTGGGTCCAGGAGCGCCTGTAGGCCGCCGAGTCGTCGAACTGCCGCCCGGGTCAGCTGCGGCGGTGTCGCCCGCTGGAACGGAGCGCCTGTGGCGCTTGAACCGGCGCGCACGGTCGGTGCCACGGGCTCCCAT
>NZ_JBSFET010000139.1:0-11079 GCF_053594575.1 Streptomyces sp. NPDC001880 | reverse complement strand
GCCCGGTCAGAGATCACCCGACAGCCTCTGAGAAGCTGTCGCCCGGCCGCCCGTTCGGACGGCCCGGTTCGGGCGATGGCTCTCGGGCCGCGGGAGAGGCGTAGCCGATACGGCAACCGACCTCGCTGACCGACCCGGTGCGCAGTAGCGGGACGGCCGCGAGCAGGCGGGCGCGTCCCCGCCGGACGGCCGGGCTTTCACCGGTCTCGGCGCGGAAACGCCGACGCATTGCCGGCCACTGCAGTGTCCCTGTACGTGGTAACGGTGCCCGCCGCCCTGCACGCGCAGGTGCGGCTGGTGGGCCTCATCGACCTCCGCGCCGCCTCGGCGCTGCTCCTGGGTGCCCTGCCGGTGATCGCGCTGCTGCGGCGACGCCCGCCGAGGATTCCCGACCGCATCCACGCCCGGGCCCACATCGGACTGCTGTTCATGGTGACGGTCGCGATGCTCTCCCTGGTCTGACCGTTCGTTTCGGATCCAGCCCCACCCCCGTTCAGCCATCCTCCCGTCCCGGCTCTGCCGATACGAGAGGATGGCCCCATGGACGACCTGATGCGGTTCCTTCGTGACAGGCTCGGCGAGGACGAGTCCGTGGCCCGTGCTGCCGGGGGCGGTAGCGTCGACGGGCTCCGCCGGGTGGATCACGGATCGGGAAGCGGTCTGGTGAGCGACGACGCGGGAATGGTGGTGACGTACAAGACCGGCTCGGCTGACCGTCACACCGCCCATATCGCCCACCAGGACCCGGCCCGCGCCCTGCGTGAAGTCGAGGCCAAGCGCGGCCTGCTCAAGAGGTACGAGGAGCCGGAGACGAGTGCGGCGCTGCCGGACTCCTTCAACGAGTTCACGGCCGGGGTGGAACGCGCGGTCCTGCCGGAGGTCTTCCGTCACCTGACCCTGGCCTATGCCGACCACCCCGAGTACCGCGAGGAATGGCGACCATGAGTATCTGGTCCAGCGTGCCCGGCCCCGACATCCAGGCCCTGAACGGCTTCGATGAAGCTGCTCGCTTCCGTGCCGAGGGCGACCCGACCATCAGCATCGATGTCGCCACCACAGGCCACCACGACCACATCCGCCTCGCGCTCTACGACGACGGAGAGATGGAGGCGCTCCTGTCACCCGTGGCCGCACGCGCACTGCGCGACAGAATCGACGAGGCCCTGAACAGCCGCTGACCACGCTGGGCCGTCGGCATCGGCCCGCACCCGTGGAGCGGTCCGATCCGCACCATCCGTGACAGTTCGTCAGGCCACTGCGAACCTGGCGACATACTCGTCGAAGGGCTCGATGCCGACCTCGGCGCGCAGTGCGTCCATACGCTCGGGCTCTTCGCAGGGCCACGGAAGCGGTGTCCCGTCCTTCACGCCGGCGATCTGCGTGCCGTAGACCTGCTTGCGGCCCTCGTTGACCAGCGTGCGGTCGCGCAGAAAGGCCAGCTCGCGCGGGCCGGCCGCGCCTGCCGACACCGCCTGCTCCATCAGGTGGAGGGCGCGACGCTGGATGTCGAGCTGCCGGTCGGCATGCTGGGCGATCAGCCATGCCGCACGTGCGGCCTCCTCGCCGACCAGATCTGCGGTCGGCCATCCGTATTCCGCCATGATCTCGCCGAGCCGGTCACCGTGCCGTGCGGTCAACCGGCGCCACGCCAACTGATCGGCCGGGTCGTCGCTGTTCGCGCGGATCGAGGACTGGTGATCGGCCGTGGCCATCTCCGTGAGTTCCGCCGCCAGCGCGGCAACGTCGTGCGCCATTCTCAACTCCCGTTTCAGGTAGATGCCTTGAACTCATTGCCAGAAACACTACGGAGCATATCGGGTGCAAAGATCATTACGGAGAACGGTGACAGGAGCCTCGGCGCACAGTGATAATGGGTCTACGTCCGGAGCCGGATCACGAGTCGCTGCGCTGGTGACGAGGGCGCTTCCACGCCGGGTGCATCCGAATTTCCACGCGGGGCGAGTTCAGTATGACTCGACGTCAAGTCATCTCTATGCAGGGATAATTAGGATCGGCGAAGCGAAGACGCTGGCTACCCTGCACCCGTACACGCTGCACAGCATGAGTTCACCCTGGAGGAAGAACCGTGAAGCTTCGAACAGTGGCGGTGACCGTCACCGGCCTCGTGGGTCTCGCTTTGACGGCAGGCCCTGCCCACGCCGATGCGGGCCTGGTCACTGTGGCTTCCAACGGTCCGGCAGCGACTCCGCTGGCGGGCCAGGACGCCTGCTCGACTCTCTACGTCGGCACAGTCCTCACCGGCCGGGGCTGCTTCGAGTCCTACGGGGACAAGATCTGGGCCGAGGACCTCAGAAGCGACGGCCTGCGAGTGATCGTGGAGACCCGATACAACTATGACCGTCCGAACGACGAGTGCCACCAGGTCGGCGGCGTGGGAGCGGGCGGATACTGCAACTACAACATGAGGGAGGACGGTCAGGTGAGCTTCCGCGTGGTGACGCGGAACGGTGCCACCGGACCGAACGACACCACTGGCGCCTGGACCAGGTGGCTCGCGATCGGCTGAGCCGCGAAGACGGAGAAGTCCCACCGCCGCGCAATCCCCACGGGGTGGCGGGCCCTGCGGAGCGGAACGGCGCTGCCGGCCCGGCGGACGCGCGGGCCGGCGAGGCAGGGCAAGGGTACGGGCCGGGCCGAGGTCGGCGGGAAGCGGCGGAGCCGCGACGACGAGCTTCACCGAGGCTGACAACCTGTCCCGTGTGGGGGGTGGCACCACCATCACCACACACACGGGACTTGTGCCACCTGACTCGCCGTCGGCAGCGCAGCAGACTCTTTCCCAGGACCGGTGAGGAGCCGCTGGGCACCGATCAACGACAGGGAAGAGTGTCTCGCCCTGTCAGGTCAGGCCGATGCACGTGGGGCCAGGCGCACACGAGGATGCTGAGCCACCCGAAAGGCCCGCGGTGCAATCGACGACTTCGGACATGCTCGGATCACGACGGCCGCCCGCCGAACTGCCAGTTCTGCACCTCGATATCGGCGTACCGCTCCGCGGTGAGAACGGCGCGAGCCGTGCCCGGGTCCGGCGCCCGGACCAACGCCGCTGTGCCCAGCCAGGCGGCGCCGTCGTCGGACAACAGCGGTCCGTAGGCGATCAGCTCGTCCCGATGGAGCGGCACCGTGAGATCGGCGGCCTGCCCCGTGCCGAAGCCGAGCACCAGGTACCGGTTGCCACCGGTCCGGCCGCCGGGGAAGTCCCACATGGTGCGCCCCAGCAGGTTGCGCCATCGCCGTACCAGCACGTCGCGGTACACGCCGGCCTGGTACCCGGGCTCGTCGAAGGCGAACGTGCGGGCAGCAACGGGATCCGGCAGGTCGACGATGTGCACACTGCCGGTGGGTGTGTCGCCCGCGAGCGTCGGACCCCGGGCGATCATCTCCCTTGCGTACCGGTCCATATAGGACCGATGCTCCTCCAGCAGCTCGGCGCGCAGCGTTACGGACCCGGGCCGGTCGCGGTGGTAACAGAAGAACTCCATGCCCACAGGGTCTCTTCAAGAAGCTGTCAGGGTCGAGCGGGTTTCACCGCGATGACTGGGGACCGATGAACTCCCGGTGGCCGGTCAGCACATGCCGGGCGGGCCGCCGGTGTAAGCAGGTGCTGACGGCCCAGCGCGTCGCTGATGCGCCGCGTCACTGATGCGCCGTGTCGAAGGGCTCGTTGTGCCAGCGCCAGCCGGCGGTGCCGTCGTCGTGGATGTGCAGCATGAACTCGGCGACCGGACTGCCGTCGGGAAACGTCATGGTGAGCGCTTGGCGGATCCGGGCGCAGCAGGCGTCGGCCCGCTCCCAGTCCTCTTCGTCGACGGCTCGCTCCTGCTCAGCGAAGAGGGGACGGAACTCTTCGAAGCCGGCAAGCATTTCGACTTCGGCGTGAGTCCAGGGCACGTCGGCGCCGGTCACGGTCAGCAGGGCGATCTCCTGATCGTCGTGGTGGAGTCGCCAGACACTGCCGGTGGTCAGGTTCGGGTTGGCCATACCCCATGATGGCGCTCACCACTGACACTCGGGGAACGCGATCAGCGCACCGGCTCGATCACGGGCACAGCCGTCCGGCGCAGCTCGAGCCGCTGCCGAGATGCGCAGGCCACTGGCGGACATGGGCTCAGTGGCTCCGCTGCTTGCCCACACCAGGACGGTCTCCGCCGAAGCGAGACAGGCCACCCGCACCGGGACACGGGCCACCCGGAGGCAGGACAGTGTCTCGCTCCACTCTTGGCAGAGCCTCGGTGGCACCGATAGGTTCTTCGCGGTGACTTTGATGGAGACGCAGGGCCTCGAGTCGATGACCGACGAGGCGCAGCTGCACTGGGTGGCGCTGGGGGACACGACTCGGCAGCCGCCTGTGGTCCTGCTCCACGGTGGTCCCGGTCTGCCGGACTATCTGGGCGATGTCGCTCCCATGGTCGCGGACCTCGCGCCCGTGTACCGGTACGACCAGCGCGGCACGGGCCGGTCCCCGTGGCGGGGCCGCCATTCCTTCGCCCGGCATGTGGACGATCTCGCCGAGATGCTCGACGCATGGGACGTACCCGAGGCTGTGCTGATCGGGCACTCCTACGGCACCGATCTGGCGAGCCGGTTCTGCCTCAGGCACTCCGACCGGGTTGCCGCGGTTCTGCTGATGTGCGGGCCGTTCGTCGGTGATTGGCGTGCCGGGGACCGAGCGGAGCGCAGCCGCCGCATGTCACCCGCGCAGCAGGAACGGCTCCGCGCATTGGAGGAGATGCCGCACCGCACGGAGGAGCAGGAGGCCGAGCTGCTCACGCTCGCCTGGTTCACCGATCACGCCGATCCCGTTCGAGGGTGGCGCTGGGCCGCGCAGGGCGCCCGGCGGCGTCGCCCCGTCAACTGGGCCATGAACGGCGAACTCGGCAAGGAAGGACGCACGGATCCGCTCGATGAGCACCTCGCCGAGCTGCGCACGCGACTGCCCGCGCGAGCGGAGCTCCTCGCCGGGACCGAAGACCCCCGCCCCGTGTCAGCACTTGAATCCCTCGCGCTCCGGCTTGCTCTTCCGCTGACCCGGATCGAGGGCGCAGGGCACGAGCCCTGGCTGGAACGGCCCGACTCCGTGCGTACGCACCTTCGGCGATTCGTGCAGGACGCGGTGGGCGCATAGGGCGCCTACCGGCTCGAAGCATTCCCGGGCGGGCCTGTAGGACAGCCACGTTGTCCTGGGCGATGGCAGCAGCGACGTACCCACCGCTTCTTGAGCGAGCGCATGGCGGTTTTTTTCCGGGCGCAGGGAGAAGTGTGCCGCGGGGCATCCTGGGCAGGCGTTCCGAAATGGACGCGCGGATGCAAGTCACATTTCAGGCGTGCCGGGTTCCGCCCTCGGTCACCAGGCACTGGCTGTCGGTGGCGTACGTTCTTCCGCCCGGCCGGGACCGGCGGTTGTACCGCCCGGCCGTGCGCGGGACACTGGACACATCGGGCGATGGGGCTCGCCGTGACCGTGCCGATGCGGCGCTGATGGCCTCTGCGTGATCCAGCCGTCTGGCATGACGGGAGGTGGGCGCGGTGCCTCGCATCAAGGTCGAGGTCGAGTCGACCATCGGCTCCCCCATCGGGAGGAACAGCAGCACGGAGCCCACCGAGGACGACGCGCAGAGCCGCGTCGGCGGCTGGCCAGTGGGCGAAGGTTGCGCTCAGGACACCCTGGGAGAGGACGGCCGGTCCGTGCGGACCATGGTCCTGATGCAGGAGCCCGCAAGGCCGGGCGACGAGGTAGCGGCTTGGCCGGTGGCGGTGCTGCACCTGAGCGACGGCCGACGTGACCTTGACGAGGTGGTGTGCGTCGCCGAGGCCGAGCCCTTCGTCGATCTGGTCGACCTCGCGGACCTGGGCCGCTGGCACGCCGAGCCTGCCGCATGGGCGGATGCGCTCGGTCGGCTCTCACCCGGCTCCACGTATCGGGTGACGGGCTGCGGCAGTCGGAGGGAGGCCGATCGACTGGTGGCGGATGCCAAGCACACCTACCTCCAGCTCACCGGGTGCATGGACTGAACTGCACTCCGGAGGAAGGGAATCAGGCTGTGACGACGGTCATTGACGGCCGTACGCGTCATGCGGTGGCACTTTCGTCGGCGCGCAATCGGCTGCTGCGGACGTGTGTGCACCTGCCGGTCATCAACGGCGAGCCAGGGCCGGTCCACGCGCGGATACTCGTCATCGCGGACGTGCTGTTGCGGACGCTGGAGGTGGACGGACGCCGCATGATCTGGGCCTGCGAGCTTCCTGACCCGTCACCGGAGCGGGTCAGGACATTGCAGACCTTCCTGACCGCGCTCGGGGTGCACCCCCCGGCCTTGTTCACCGGCAGCAGTGGGGAGGCGCTCGACGCCCTTGGCGGCCCGGCCGATGTGCATGTCTTCGACGACGGACGACATGATGCCGACCCGGGGGTGTGGGTGGAGGTGGGACGCGTGGAGGGGACCGGGGCGCATGGTCAGTGTCCGGTCGGCGGCGAGGCTCTGCTGGCCGTCAGGCTTGGGTTGCTCAGCCGGCCATACCACCGGCCTGTCACTCTTACGCCCAGTGATGTCGTCGACGCCGAGCGGACACTGCTGCGTTGGCGGGAGCGGGTTGCGCACTGGGCGTGTGCGCCGTCGAAGCCGGTGCCGCGGGAAGTGAGCCATGCGGCAGCCGACGCGCTGGCGGCAGACCTCGGCACGCCCGCTGTCCTCGACCTGCTGCTCCGTGCCGAGGTGGCCGATGGTGTGCCCGAGGGCGCGAAGTTCGAGACCTTCGCCTCCTTGGACCGGATTCTCGGTCTGGAACTCACCCGTGAGGTCGGACGCCTTCCGCTGCGCGAAGCAGGTTGAGACCGTGCCCGTGCTTTCTCCCGCCCGATTGATCGTGCTGCGGCATGCCAAGTCGGCCTGGCCGGACGGCGTACCCGATCACCGGCGCCCGCTCGCGGGCCGAGGCCGCCGGGACGCCCCGGCAGCCGGACGTCTGCTGCACGAGGCACACTACGTGCCCGACCTGGTGATCTGCTCGACCGCCCGGCGTACCCGGCAGACCTGGGATCTGGTCGCGGCAGAGCTGGGCGCGTCGCCGGAGGTGGTGTTCGAGCCACGGGTGTACGAGGCGAGCGCGTCCACCCTGGTCGCCGTTCTGCGTGACGTGCCGGAGCGACGGCGGACCGTTCTGCTGATCGGCCACCAGCCAGGAGTGCAGGACCTGGTCCTGTCTCTCGCGGGAGGCGGAGAGGCCGGGGCACTCGCGCGGGCACGCGTGAAGTACCCGACCTCCGCTGTAGCGGTTCTGTCGCTGTCCGGCCCGTCGTGGTCCCGCCTCGCGCCGGGTACAGCGACGCTCGACGGCTTCGCCGTCCCCCGCGGCGCCAAGGTCACGCATTGAGGTTGCCGGTCCGTACATCCTCCGCTGCTGGGCGGGGACACCGACAGGACCTTCTCGGCAGGCCCTTTCTTGCCCTTCATCACGGAAATGCCGGCAGTCCGGTACTCGACGGCGCAGCCCGGGAACGGCGCTCCGCCGCCCGAAACGAGAGCGTCGAGCGGATCGTCGTCGTGGCACGCTGCTCGGGGACATCACGGCAGAAGGGCGGGGGAGAGGGATGCTGCACCTCGTTGCCTGCGTGCCGTGCTGGTCGGGTGAATGACCGGCGAGTGGTGCGCCCGTCCACCTGGGGAGGGGCGACCATCGAGGCAATGGCTGTATCCGAGGGAAAGGGCTTCCTCCATGCGCCGTGCACTGATCGTCGTCGATGTGCAGAAGGACTTCTGTGAGGGCGGCAGCGTTCCGGTGAAGGGCGGCGCGGATCGTGCGGCCGCCATTGCCGAACTGCTCCGGCACTCGGACGAGCAGTACGCCTTCGTCGTAGCCACCCGTGACCACCACATCGACCCGGGCACCCACTTCTCCGAGAACCCCGACTTCCAGGACTCGTTCCCCGTACATTGCGTCGTCGGCAGTGAAGGAGGCGAGTTCCACCCGGACTTCGTGCCTGCTGTGGAATCCGGGCACGTCGACGAGGTCGTCTTCAAGGGAGCTCACTCCGCCTCGAAGAGCGGTTTCGAAGGCCTCACTCAGGACGGTACGCCGTTGTCCGACTGGTTGAAGGCCCGCGATGTCACCGATCTCGACATCGTGGGCATCGCAACCGATCACTGCGTGAAAGCCACCGCGCTGGACGGAGTACGGGCGGGCTTCACGGTGCAGGTCCTGCTCGACTACACCGCCGGCGTCGCCCCCGACAGCACGCGCACCGCACTCGACGAGCTGCGTCGGGCGGGCGTGGCGCTGCGCGGGGAACCTGTCGTCGTTGCCTGACCGGGCCGGCCCGTCACGGATTTGTCCACGGGGCTGACCCGGGGGTGCCGAAGGAGGCCGGTCGAGGTGAGGCTGCCTGTGTCGCTGCTGCACAGGCAGGTCAGCACCCGGGCCTTCCCTTCGGACCCTTCGGACGTCGCCTCGAACGTGCAGCGTGGCGGCGTGCGCGGGCCGCTCCCGGGCCTTCCCTTCGGACCCTTCGGACGTCGCCTCGAACGTGCAGCGTGGCGGCGTGCGCGGGCCGCTCCCGGGAGCGGGCGACGCAGACGTGCCACTGCGCATCGGATCCTGCCGCAACTGCGTCGGACCGGCTCGCTCCCGCTTGCAGCGCCGGCCTATCGGCCAGAGCGATCTGCACCCTGTGAGCATCGAAAGTCGTGAGGCTCAGCCGTAGAAGAATGCGCTTTTATGACCCCCGTTCAGGCCGCAGGATGGCTGCGAGCCGGCAACCGGGGAGGAACGCATGACGTCAGCCATTGAAACGGGCCTGCTGCCCAGCACATCCGAAATCCGTCCGGAAGGGCTGGCCGTCGGTGGCGTCCTGCTCACCGAACTGGCGCGACGTTTCGGAACACCCCTCTTCGTGTACGACGAGGAGCATCTGCGCCGGCGCTGCCGGGAGGCGGTCGCCGCCTTCGGCAGGGACAACGTCGCCTACGCCTCCAAGGCGTTCCTGTGCACGGCCATGGCCCGGCTGGCCCACGAAGAGGGGATGTTGCTCGATGTCGCCTCCGGCGGCGAGCTGCGGGTCGCGCTGCACGCCGGGGTACCGGCCGGGCGGATCGTCCTGCACGGCAACAACAAGGACGACGCGGAACTGCGCACGGCCATGTCCGCCCAGGTGCGGCATGTGGTGGTCGACAGCTTCGACGAGATGGACCGCATCGAGCGCCTGCACGCCGAGGAACACCTGCCGCCCGCCCGAGTCCAGCTGCGGGTGGCACCCGGAGTGGCCGCCGGCGCGCACGAGGCGATCCGGACCGGTGGCAACGACTCGAAGTTCGGCTTCGGCCTCGCCGGCGGAACCGCCGCGGCCGCCGTGCGCCGGGCCGCCGATTCGGCGGCGATGATCCTGGAAGGCGTCCACGCGCATGTGGGCTCTCAGGTGCTGGACACGGCAGAGCTCGCAGCCGGCGCCGCCGCCGTCGCCCGGTTCGCGGTCGATACACGGTTGCACCGGCTCACGGTCGGCGGCGGCCTCGGCGTCGCGTACGAGGCGGGCCAGACCGCACCGTCGTTCGCCGAGTGGGCGGCCCGGGTGCGGGCCGGGGTACGTGACGCGGGCTGGAGCTCCTCGGTGACCGTGGAACCCGGCCGGTCCATCGCCGCCCGCGCCGGACTGACCCTCTACCGGGTGGGCACGATCAAGCGGATCGAGGGCGTGCGGACGTACATCGGCGTGGACGGCGGGATGAGCGACAACCTGCGCCCCGCCCTGTACGGCAGCCGCTACGAGGTGTTCCTGCCGCGCAGCCCGCGCGCGCCCCGGCCCATGCGGGCAAGGCTGGTCGGCAAGCACTGCGAGAGCGGCGACGTGATCGTCGACGATGCCGCCCTGCCCGCCGACGTCGCGGTGGACGATCTTCTGGCCACGCCGGTCACCGGCGCCTACGGATACGCCATGGCCTCCAACTACAACAAGCTGCCGCGCCCGGCCGTCGTCTTCGTACGCGACGGCCGCGCCCGCACCGTGGTACGCCGGGAGACCGAGGAGGACCTGCTGCGCCTGGACGTGGACGAGCCCGCCGGGCTCCCGGCGCCGGAGGCGGTACGGTCCGGTGCCGGAGCGGCGCATTGCGTCGGCACGGCCTAATCTGACCCGATGCTGAACAGTGCCCGACTGCTTGTCCTGCTGGAGATCTCCCGTACCGGCACCATTGTGGCCGCGGCCCAGGCGCTGCATCTGAGCCCGTCCGCGATCTCGCATCAACTCGCCCGGCTGGAGCAGGAGCTCGGCGTGGCGTTGGTGGAACGTCAGCCGCAGAGCCTGCGGCTGACCGCGGCCGGGGTACGACTGGCCGAGCACGCGCAGGCGGTCGCCGATCTGATGGCTGTCGCACAGGACGACCTGCGGGCGCACTCCGAGGGCGAGGCCGGTGTCCTGCGGCTGGGCTTCTTCGCGTCCTCGGGCCTGGAGCTGCTGCCCCGGGCCCTGTCGGGGTTCGCAGCGAGCCGGCCCCAGGTCGAGCTGGAACTGATCCTCGGGCAGCCGCACGAGCTGGTGCCCGACCTGGAGGCGGGCCGGCTGGACGCCGCAGTCGTCTTCGAGCATCCACTGGACCCCTGGTGCCGGCAGGCGGCCGTCGATGTGGAGATGTTCTTCGACGAGCCGCAGCTGGTGGTCCTGCCGCTGCGGCACCGCCTCGGGCGGCAGGCCACGGTCCGGCTCGCCGCCCTGGAAGGAGAGAGCTGGATCGGTACGCATGGTGGTCACACCGGCGAACCGGTCCTGGAACGCGCGTGCGCGGCCGAGGGCTTCCGGCCCCGGGTCCGCTGCCGCAGCGATCATTACCAGGTCACGATCAATCTTGCCCGCGCGGGCATGGGCATCGCACTCGTCCCGGCCCTCGGACTCGGCGACACCACCGGCGTGCACGTCTGCCGACTGGACCACCCCCGACTGCACCGGCGCATCGGGGTCGCCACCCGGTCCACCAACCGCAACCCGTTGCTGCAGATCTTCCTCGCGGAACTGCGGTCGGCCGCCGAGGAGGTCCGGTCGCTGCTGGAGGTGCAGTGGTCGTGACCGGTCCG
>NZ_JBSFET010000138.1:0-11157 GCF_053594575.1 Streptomyces sp. NPDC001880 | reverse complement strand
GCGCCCGTGGTCGCGGTGCAGCCGGCCAAGCCGATAGCCCGGCGGCCCGTCGTGAGACCCGTGACGCCGGACGAGGAGCCGGACGGGTCGCCGTGCCCGGCGTGCGGCACCCCGAACCTGCCGGGACGCAAGTTCTGCCGCCGCTGCGCCGCACCCTTGCAGACCAGGGAGCAGCCCGCGCCGCTGCCGTGGTGGCGTACGGTGTGGCCGTTCCGCCGCCGGGTGAGGAGCGGATCGGGCCGGGTGCTGCGGCGGACCGTGCTGGTGCTGGTGGTCGTCGGGCTGTTGTTCGCGGGCTTCCTGCTCCTGCCGGCCGGGCGCTACGTCTTCGAGGACGTACGGGACAAGCTCGGCGGAACAGCGGAGACGAGCCCGAGCGAGGTCACGGCGAGCGGACATGCTCCCGGCCATCCGGCGTCCGCCGCCGTCGACGGACTGACCAACAAATACTGGGCGGCACCCACGCTCGGCTCGTCGCTGACGTGCACCTTCGACAAGCCGTTCCGGCTGGTCGGCGTCGTGGTGTACCCGGGTGTGTCGACGGACCCCGAGGAATTCCGGAAGGGAGCCAGGCCCACCCGGGTCGATCTGATCACCACCTCGGCGGACGGTGAGGTTCACGAGAAGACGATGACGCTCACCGACAAACCGGGCCGCCAGACGCTGCGGACCGGCATCAGCGACGTCGTCTCCGTCCGGCTCGTGCTGAAGGCCGCGTCCGGCCGGGGCGAGGGGCGGCCGGTCGCGGTCGGGGAGGTCGAGATCTTCAAGCGCACCTGAGGCCGGACACCACCCGGAGCAGGCCGGGGAGCACCTCCCCGGCCCGCTCCGGCCTTCCGAGGAGGCGCTACTCGGCGCGCCCTTCCAGCAACTGCTCGGGCACGAAGCCGGCCTCCGCGAGCCGCTGCCACAGCTCGTCGGGGACCGGGAAGCGGGCAGCCGCCGCGTTCGCCGTCACCTCGGACGCCGAACGGCAGCCCAGGACCACCGAGTCGACTGCCGTGTGCAGCAGCGGGAACTGGATCGCGGCCGCGGGGAGCGGCACCTCGTACGCCTCGCACAACGCCCGGCACTGCCGCGCCCGCTCCAGCGCCTGTGTGGGGACCGGCCGGTAGTTGAACATGGCGCCGGGGGACGGGTCGGCCAGCAGCCCGGTGTTGAAGACGCCACCGACGACCACCGCCGTGCCCGTTCCGGCGCACAGCGGCAACAGGGTGGTGAGCGCCTCGTGGTCCAGGAGTGAGAAACGGCCCGCGATGAGCACGACGTCGACCTCGAACTCCGCCACGTACGAGGCGAGCGGGCCACTGTGGTTCATGCCGAATCCGATCGCCCGGATCAGCCCTTCCTCACGCAGCTTGCGCACCGCCGGATAGGCCGTGCGGCGTATCTCGTCCGGGTAGTCGTCCGGGTCGTGCAGATACAGGATGTCGACGCTGGAGCGGCCCAGGCGGGTCAGGCTCGATTCCAGGGACTCGCGGATGCCGCGCTCCGTCCAGTCGGTGATCACCTCACCGGGTGAGCCGTCCGGCCGGGGGCGCAGCAGCCAGCCCGTCTTGGTGGAGATCAACGGTCCGGTGTCCCCGGACGGAGGCAGCAAGCGTCCCAGGCGCTGTTCGGCGAGGCCGTGTCCGTAGCGGGGCGCGGTGTCGAAATAAGTGATCCCGGCCTCGGCGGCGGCCTTGAGGGTGGCGGCGGCGTCCTGCTCGGTGACCTCTTCGAAGAGCCCGCCCAGGGGAGCGGTGCCGATGCCGAGGCGGGGCAGGGTGAAGGGCAGCCGGTTCGTTGCGGCGGTGTCGGTCATGCCGTCTCCCACGGTGAGGCACAGGCCGCGCGGTTCGCGCGCAGCGTCATGGTCAGGGTCAGCCGGATCCGTGAGTTCCCGGGAAGGCCGACGCGGCAGTACGGTCCGTCGACCGGCCGCTCGGGTCCGTCGTCCACACGAACGGTGGCGATGCGGTGCTCGCCGAACGACCCCGCCTGTACCAGCAGGGAGCGCGCCGCACCGCCGAGGTTCACCAGCTCCACCACCGTGTGGTCCGGGCGGATGTCGGACACCAGCGCGGCGACGTTCTGCGGCAGGCCGGGGCGGCGGGCTTCCGCGTCGTGATAGCGCACATGCAGTTGGGCGAGGCCGCCGTTGTAGAGGACCTGCGGCGAGCCGGTGGTCAGCTGCAACAGGGCTTCCGTCACCACGGGGTTGAGGTGCTGCCAGTGGTGGATGTCCAGGGCGTCGGGGCCGACGGCCGGGTCGACGGTGTCGCTCTCGATGGCCTCGACCCGCTCGGCGCAGCTCGCGAGGGCGCTGCGCAGCATCCGCTCGGGGAAGTGCGGGTTCCGTCCGTGCAGGAATTCGTACCAGGGCTCCTCGTGCCCGGCCTCGTCCTTGATCCGCTGGGTGTGCACAGCGGTCCAGTCCCAGTGGGACTCGGCGCGCAGGTGCTCGATCCGGTCCCGGTCGGCCTGCTCGCGGCTGAAGTGCCACAGGGCGAGCGGGAGCTGGCCCGGCATGACGGTGAAGTCGAACCAGCCGGAGTCGTTGTGCCGCTGGGGCACCATGAGGGTGCGCTCGGCCGTCATCGCGCTCAGATGCGGCTTCCAGCGCTCGCCCAGGGTGCCCATCCGATCGGCACCGCGCTGCTCGGCGTGGCGCAGCACCGCGTCGAGCGGATTGCGGGCGAGGTCCAAGAAGGCCCGGTCCCCGGTGAGGAGCGTCGCGTTGGCGGCGCCGATGACGGTGGCGCTGCCCACCGGGGACAGGCCGTGCGGCCACGACCATCCGTAGTGGCCGCCGTACCAGCGCCCGTCCAGGTACTCGCCCACCACACCGTTCAGGCCGACGTTGTCGGGCACGACGTCGCGACCCGCGAGCCGCTCCTGCCACACGCCGACGTACTCGGCCACCCAGTCCGCGTAACGCTGTTCCCCGCTGAGCAGGAAGGCGTTGGTGGCGAGGCCGGTGGCGGCGAGGTTCACGATGGTGTCACCCCGGCCCATCCGGTCCCACATCGCCCGCCCGTACGCGCGGGCACGCTCGGGCGACGTGGTCAGGTCGTCGAAGGACGTGACGTCCTCGAAGCCGTCCAACGGCAGACCGTACGGGCGCAGGGCCAGGCTCCACGGGAAGTACGCCTCCTCGTCGCTGAAGCCGAAGCGCGGCCCCGCCGAGCCATTGTGCGGGGCGCGCACGAGGCGGTGCTCGGGATCGTAGTTGGGGCCGCCGGGAAGGTAGAAGTCGGCGAATCGGAAGGCGAGTTCGCGCAGCTCCGCGTCATCCGGGTCCGCCAGGCACAGACCGTAGAAGAGGAGCAGTCCCTCGCCCTGGTGGAACCAGTCGTAGCCGCGCTCCAGGCCGTCGGCGAGCATGCCCATCTCGGTGAGCTGCGCGGTGACTCCGCGCCAGTGGCGCCGTGCGGCGGTCAGCAGCTCCGCGCTGCCGCCGAGCAGATAGAGCGTCGGCCAGTTGAAGAACGGCTCGTAGAAGTCGTCCACGCCGTCCCGGCCGTCCATGCCCTGCCCGAGCGTGTCGCGGAAGACGAGACGGCCGTCGCCCTCGGTGTAGCGGTCGGCGAAGAGTCGCCATGCCTTGTCCTGGACCGCGAACAACTCCCTTTCCAAGTGGGCCCACTCGGGGACCTCGCTGACGCGCCGGGTCGCGGTCAGCAGAGGCCCGTGCGCCTCGCCCGCGCGGTGCGCGTCACCGGTTCGTTCAGGCCTGAGCATCGAGAACACCTGCACTCTCGTCATGTACGGATTGAACAATCGCCCATCGATAGCCGATAGTTAGACTCATGGGAGGGGAGCCGAAGTGTCAATACGTCGGAGCGGCCCCGACAGACCCAAGGAGGAGGCGCACCGTGATCGACTGCCATGTCCACCTGTGGGATCCGGCCGAGGGGTTCCCGTGGATCCGACCGGGTGGTGAGCACCATCGCGCCTTCGACGAGGACGATTTGGAGCGGTCGGGTGCGGGGCTCGACCTGGCCGGAGCGATCCTGGTCGAGGCGTCGCGCGGCGACGCGGGGGAGACGCTCGCCCTGCGTGAACTGCGCCGAAGGCGCCCGGATCTGGTCACCGGGTACGTGGCCAACCTGCACGTCCACGGCACGGACGGGCCCGATGCATTCCGCGCCTTCCTCCAGGAGCTGGGGGACTCCCGCCCCAATGGCATGCGACTCGGCGGCTCCTCGTGGACGGGCACCCCCGAGCCGGCCCGCGCACTCGTCCCCGTGCTGGCCGAAGCGGGTGTCGCGCTGGAAATCAATCTGCACCGGAGAGCATTGACGGCGGCCGCCGATGTCGGCGCGCGGCATCCCGGACTCACCGTCGTGGTCGACCACCTGGGCAACGCCCCGGACCCGCGCGCACCGGAGGCAGGGGAGTGGTTCCGCGATGTGGAGCGCGCTGCCGCGAGCCCGAATGTGATGGTGAAGATCTCCGGGCTGCTCACCCAGCAGCACGGGCTCCCACCGCAGCGCATCGCGCACCTGGTGCGGCATGTCGTGGACACGCTCGGGCCCGACCGCTGCCTCATCGGCTCCGACTGGCCGATCTGCCTGCCCCGCGGTTCACGGGCCGACTCGCTCGCCGCGTCCCGGCTCGGACTGTCCCACCTGGCAGCCGATCAGCTCGACCGCGTACTGCATGCGAACGCGGTCCGCGTGTACGGACTCGGTGGCTGAGACGCGTGGCTGATGTGCATGCGGTTGACGTCCGCGTGGTTGACAGTGCTCGAACGCCCCTGCTTCGATTTCCTCGATGATCGATAGGCGATGAAAAGTGAACTTCACTTCGCCGAGAGTCGGTCCCCACCTCCGCGGAGAGGCCCGATGGCACGTTTCGACCCGCCGTGAGGTTGTCGAACGGGCATGGCCGGATGGCAGGCAGCTGGAAACCTCGATGTGACTCCATCGAGAGAAGACGGGCGCGTATTATGTCGCAACTGACGTGCCCCAGTGCAGGATTGGGTATTCATGGCATCTAATGCGTCGGGTGGATTCGTCTCCACGCTGGCCACCAACAAGGACCGGTTCCGCAAGACCCTGATCTCGGACCAGGTGTACGAACTGCTCCGCCAGGCCGTCGTCGAGGGCGATCTCGCTCCGAACGACCGCGTGGTCGAATCGGAGATCGCCCGGCGGCTCGGCGTGAGCCAGGCCCCGGTGCGCGAGGCGGTCAAGCGGCTCGCCCGAGAGGGCCTGTTCACGCACGTCCCACGCCGCGGCCACTTCGTCGTCGAGATCTCCTCGCAGGACGCGGAGTACGCCCGTCAGGTCCGTGAACCGCTGGAGAGCCTGGCCGCCCGGCTCGCCACCGAGCACATCACCGAGGAACAGCTCACCGAGCTCGATATGCTGGTCGAGCGGATGCACGAGGCGGTCGCCGCCAACGACGTCAGCGGCTTCCGCGACGCCGACATAGAGTTCCACACCCTGGTCAGTCAGTACGCGGGCAATCCGTTCCTGGCCCGGATGTGGGAGGTCATCGAGCCGAGCCTGCGTACCCTGCGGGCCATCTCCGACCCGCTCTTCGAGGGTGACTGGTGCGCGATGGCCGACGAACACGGCCGTCTGGTCGGCCTGTTGCGGTCCGGGGAGCCCGACAGGGCGGCTGAGGCCTTCGCCGACCACGCGGCCGGCCGCGGGCCCGTCCCTGATGCACGGGAGGCCAAGAAGCCGCCCAAGAAGGCCGCCGCGACGAAGAAGACGGCGGCCGGCAGGACGGCGGCCAGGAAGACGGCAGCCGTGAAATCGGCGGCGCAGTCGAATTGATCAATCGGCTGTGGGCCCGATCCGGAATTCCGGACCGGGCCCACAGCCGTGTTGCGTGCCGGCTACCGACGGGCGCCGGCAGTCCACTCGGGTGCCCCGTACTGGTAGGCACCCAGACTCGGCTTCGTGTCCGTGGAACCGTCATTGATTCCCGGCAGCGGAATCGCCTGATTGCGTGCGGGGGATTCAGCGGTCAGCCGGTAGTCGTGGTTCGCCGCGTCGACGAACAGCGGATCGACGCCCGCGGGAAGGTTGTTGGAAAGCACCAGCCCGCCGTCGGTGGCGCCGTCCAGGCCGCGGATCGTGCCGATGTTGTTGTAGATCCTGGTGCCGGTCGACTGCCCCGGCTCCTTCACATAGAACAGTGTCATTCCGCCGGTGTTGTTGTAGACGCTGTTGTCGTGCGACCCGGTGCCCAGACCGTTGAGCATCACCGTGCCCTCCCGGTTGCCCCAGCCCACATTGTTGGCGATCACCAGGTCGCTCTGGCCGTTGTCGGCGTAGATTCCCGAGATCCCGAATGTGGTGGAGGTCGTGGTCGGTGCCGGGTCGTGCAGCACGTTGTGGTCGATGGATGTGCCCATCATCCAGGCGCTGCAACAGGTGTAGATCGCGGCGACGTCCAGGCTCAGCCGGGCGTACCCGGAGATGTCGTTGTACGCGATCAGGTCCTTGCCCGGGGTGAGGCCGCTCACCTCGTTCCACTGAAGGTTGATCCCGCTGCGGCCGACGCGGGAGATCGTGTTGTGCGTGACGGTCTGGCTGTTGCCCTGCACGGCGATGCCCGCCGCGTAGGTGCCCATGTAGTCGACATCGTGGATCACGTTGTCCGTGGCGGTGTTGTTCTGTCCGCGGAGCGCGATTCCGTTCCCGGCGCTCAGCGCCAGATCGCTTTTCACGATCTTGTTGTGGGTGCCGTCGAGAATGATGCCGGTGTCGCCGACGCCCCGTGTCACCGTGCTGCCGCAGTCCGTCGCACCCCGGGTGATGTCCGTGTAGTGCGACAGGTACCGGCCGTTGATGCGGTCCAGAGTGACGCCGGTGCTGGAGGGGCCCGTCTTGATCGTGGTGGCGAACAGGCCGATGCCCGCGATCGTCGTGTGACTGGCGTGCGTCAGGTCGAAGCCGAGGGTGCGCCGTTTGACCTCGACGGTGTGGGCGTCCGGGTCGTCGGTGCCGTAGACGTACAGGCGCTTGGCGGCCGGGTCGTAGAACCACTCGCCGGGATGCGCGAGTTCACCGATCTTCCCGGAGAGCGCGTACCGGGTCTCCTTGGGCACGACCTTGTGCACGCACGGCGGCGCCGCGTCCAGTGTCACCGAACCGGTGGTGGAGCTCTTCACCGTGGTGGTGGCCGAGATGTACCAATAGCCGGTGAGGGCCCGCGCACCGTCCCAGTATCCTGCCGGGCGGGTCAGGTCCGCGTCGGCGATGGTGGCGTCCGCGCTGCCCGCACCGGCGTACTGGAGCGTGGGGGCGAGCAGGTCGAGGCCGGGGTACGGCCACTGCGCCTCGATGCCCATCTTCTTGTCGGTGAACACCTGCACGGTGGTCACGTCCGCGCCGAGGTCGACGCCGGTGCTGTAGACGTGCCCGGCCGCCACCGCGTCGCTGAACTGCGAGTGAGCGGCGAACGGGTCGGACTTGGCGATCTCGGTGACATCGGCGGCGGTGACCGGATCGAAGCCGCCGATCCGGGAGGCCCCGCTCACCGTCACCTTCGCGCCCGCGGCGGCGCGGTACGTGATCGGCAGTTCGGCGGTGCCCGAACGGGCCGGCACCACGGTCTCCTCGTACGTGCCGGACAGGACCAGGCACGTATCGCCCGGCACCATGACGTCCGCGCACTTCTGGATGTGCCGGAACGGCGCCTCGGGGCTCTTGCCACCGGCGGTGTCCCGGCCGGACGGTGAGACGTAATACGTCTTTCCCGTACGGAACTTGGCCGGATGAGCGGCGGCGGGCTGACCGGCCACCACCACGGTCAGGGCAGCGAGCAGGGCTGCTGCGGACCACGGCCCCCTGCGGGACCGTGGCATCCATCTCCTCAGCACTCCGTGATCCTCTCTCTTCTTTCGGCTCTCTCTCGGACGGGAAACATCGAGCCCGGCCGTCCCACTGCGCCCCGGGCTCTCGCGGCTCATCCCTTCACCGCACCGACGGTGAGACCGCTGATGATGTGGCGCTGCATGTAGATGAAGAAGATGACGACGGGCGCGACAGCGAGCAGAAGGTTCGGGAACACCTTCGTCAGGTCGGTCGAGTACTGGCTGATGCCGGCGTAGATCGCCGTCGTGACCGTGTAGTGCCCGGAGGACGGGCTGAGCAGGATCTGCGGCGAGACGAAGTCGTTCCAGATCCCGATCGAGTTCAGGATCAGCACCGTGACGACCGCAGGACGCATCAGCGGGAAGATGATCGACCAGAACGTCCGGTACCGGCCCGCGCCGTCGATCGTCGCCGCGTGATCGATGTCCACCGGGATGGTGCGGATGAAGCCGACGAACAGGAAGATGCTCACCGGCAGCGTGGACGCCACGTCGTGCGCGACCAGACCGGTCACGGTATTGGCCAGGCCCACCTCACGCAGCACATAGATCACCGGGATGATCACGGCGGCGCCCGGGATGAACGTTCCGGCCAGGAAGTACAGCAGCACCAGCTGCGTACGCCGTTTGAGGCTGCGCGCGATCGCGTACGCGGCCGGGCCCGCGAGCAGGATGCACAGCACGTCCACGACCACGACGAGGAACAGCGTGAAGCCGTAACCGCCGATGACGTTGAACTGCGGGCTGTTGATCGCGGCCGACATGTGCTCGAAGGTCAGCCCGCTCAGAGGGATCGAGAACGGGTTGTCGAGGATGTCCTGCTGCGACTTGAAGGCGTTCACCACGAGCAGGTAGATCGGCACGATCATGACGACGAAGAGCACACCGAGGAGGGCCCACCGCACGGGCGAGCGTGGCTCCTTGTGCTCCGTACGCCGCGACGCGACACCACCCTCGGTCGGCGCAGCCTCTGGCCTGTCGCGGACCTCTGCCTCTAGTACGACCACCACCGGCTCCTAACTAACCTGTCGCAGCTTGGTCTTGACGGTTGCGCAGCGCCGTCACGAGGAGGGCGAGCACGGCGGAGACCACCATCAGGAACACTGCCTGCGCGGTCGCGTACCCGACCTTGGTTCCCTCGAAGGACCGGGCGAGAATGAGGTACGTGAACGTCTGTGTCGACCCGGCCGGCCCGCCGCCGGTGAGGCTGACCACGATGTCGTACGCCCGGATGAGCCCCACCAGGTTCAGCACCGTCGCCACCGTGACCACGGGCGCGATCATGGGGATCACGATCCGCAGATTGATCTGCCGCTTGGACGCGCCGTCGAGCGCCGCAGCCTCCAGCAGCTCGGCCGGCACCGTCTGCAGGGCGGCCACGAACAGGACGACGTTGAAGCCGAATCCGGCCCACACGATCACCGCGATCAGCGATACCAGCGCGAACTTCTCGTCGAAGAGGAAGCCGAGCGGTTCGATGCCGAACTTCGCGAGTGTGTTGTTGATGGCGCCGTTGGTGCCGAGGATCGCCGCCCACAGATAGCCGAGGATCAGCGCGCTGATGACGTGCGGGAAGTAGGCGACGGCCCGGAAGAAGGAGTTCGAGCGGGAACGGCCCTTGAGGGCCAGCGCGTACACGAGCCCCAGTCCCACCATGAGGACCGTGCCGGCCGCGGCGATCAGACCCGTCACGTACCAGGCGTCCGACGAACTCGGATCGTCGAACAGGTGCTTGTAGTTGTCGAGCCCGGTGAACGTGGCGGTGGAGAATCCGTCCCAGTCGGTCAGGCTGAGATATACCGCGACACCCACCGGCACGACGGTCATCACCGTGTAGAGCAGGACGGCCGGGCCCATCATCCCGAGGGAGATGGCCGAGTCCCGCAGCCTTGCCCGGCGCCGCTGCTTCAGCCCTGCGTTCAGTTCTGCGAGTTCCACCACTTGTCCAATCCGTCGGCCGCGCCCGCGGGGGACGAGCCCGTGTACAGGGACTGGATCTGCTTGTTGAGCTCGTCGCTGAACCCGGCGATCGGCTGGCTCCTGCCGGACTTCACGATCACCGACGGCGCCTCGTCCAGGATCCGCTGCACGGACGAACCGAGGCTGGACATCGGGTAGGTGAAGCCCTCGCGCAGATTGGCGTCGGAGGCGAGCTGGCTCTTGATGGCCTTCGGATCGGTGGTCGCCCACTTCACGAACTCGATCGCCTCGGCCTTGTGGCGGGACTTGTTCACCACGACGTACGGGTTCGAGATGTTGCCGAACTGGCCGGACGGGTAGGCCCCGTCGGTCGGCATGGTGAACACGCCGATGTCGTCGCTCTTCTTCGCGGCGTCAGCGGCGGGCACGAAGAACGAACCCATGATGTACATGGCGGACTTGCCGTTCAGGAAGGCCGTCTGGCCGTCCGCGTAGGTGAGACCGAGCGCGCTCTTGTCCAGGTAGCCCTTGTCGATCCAGCTCTTGTAGTGCTCCAGGTAGGGCAGGTAGTCGCTCTTGGCGAAGGTGACCTTGCCGTCCTTGCGCTTGGCCGTCCACTCGGGATCGGCGGTGAGCACACCCGCGTCGGCCATCATCGAGAACTGGGAGCCGGTGACCCACTGCCCGGCAGTCTGCAGCGGCTTGTAGCCGGCACCCTTCAAACGGTCCATGGCCGCCGTGAACTGATCCATGGTCCGGATGCTCATGGCGTCGATCCCGGCCCTCTCGAAAGCGGCCTTGTTGTAGAAGACGAGCGACTGTATCTGCTCACCCACACCGACCACGTAGTGCTTGCCGTCTATGGCGTACTGGTCGGCCAGCGGAGTCTTGGCGGTCCAGGGCTGGTCGGACAGGTCGGCGAAGAGCGACGCGGTGTCGGCGGTCGGCGTGATCTGCTGGGCGACGTCCGGCGGGTCGCCCGCGGCCAGGTCCTGCCTGAGCTTCGCGTCGGCCGAGATGGTGCCGGTCAGTTCGAGCTTGACCGTGACCCCGGGGTGGGACTTCTCGTAGGTGTCGAAGAGGTCGTTCCAGTACTTCTCCGTCAGGTTCGGCGTGATGTTCACAATGACGCGGAGGGTCGTGCCCTCCGAGGCCTGGTCGGACCCGTCGCCACAGGCGACGGCCGATGCCATCACCAGGGGAGCCAGGGCGAGTCCGCAGGTACGACGCCACATTGTTTTCATCGGGACACGCTCCGTTGCCTAGTCGTGAATAATCGATAGCTGGTGTTCAGTCGCAGAGTTCCCGGTGGAGCAGTAGCGGGAGGGGGCCGCGGGCGGTCGGGCCATGAACGCACGGCGCACTTCCCTGCGCGCTCTCCGGATGAAACGCTTCGTGATCGAATGCTTCCCGCCAAG
>NZ_JBSFET010000137.1:0-11204 GCF_053594575.1 Streptomyces sp. NPDC001880 | reverse complement strand
TCACGCCGTCAGACACCCAACCAACAACGTGACAGTGCCGTTCGGTGATCTCCACGGACCACGCCACAAGCCGAAGGCGCTCGCCTTGCCCGAGCTGCGATAGCCCGCGGGCATGAGCAACGGTGAATCTGGGCGATCCTCCTGTGCGGGCCGCGAGGAATCTGGATCACGGGAGGGGGTGTTCTTCGCCCGCGTCGAGGAGCTCGGTCACGAGCCGACGGGCGTACGCGGCGTCGAGTCCGGCCGGGCGGAAGAGGATGCGGTACATCATGGGGGCGACCACGCGATCCATCGCCGTCTCGACGTCGGGAGTTTTCTCCTCGCGGCCGATCGCGCGGGCGAGCATGATGTCGACCTGTTCGGCCGCGTAGGCCGAGCACTGACCGGCGTTGCTGCCGTCCGGGTCGCCGAGCAGAGCGTCACGGATGTAGGCGCGGCCGGAGGGGGACGACATCTCGTCGAGGAACTGTTCGGCCCAGGCCGTCAGGTCGGACAGCAGGTCGCCGTGGCTCTCCGGCGCGGTGTCGGGCCGCAGGCGCTCCACCGCGACGTCCGACAGCAGCTCCTGAAGGTCGCCCCAGCGGCGATAGATCGTCGAGGGGGTGACTCCGGCGCGCTGGGCGACCAGGGGGACGGTCACCGCGTCGCGGCCCCGCTCCGACAGGATTTCGCGGACAGCGGTGTGCACCGAAGCCTGGACCCGTGCACTGCGCCCGCCGGGGCGCACCATCGGCTTACGACTCATGACTCCACCTTAAAGCACGGTTATTGCGTTTAGGAGGAGCATGCCGGCTCGACGGCGGCGCCAGGGCCCCCTTGCCGGTCTCCTCGCTGCGGGCATCCGGTCCTGATCCCGACCGGAGCCGAACGCATATGGGCCGGGCCGGACGGTTCCGGCCCGGCCCATATGCCGTTCTCAGGCGGTCGGCGCGAGCGATCGGGCGGACTGCGTCCACTCGTAGGCGTGGCCCACCCGCAGCAGCTGCCGCTCGCCGAAGGGCCGTCCGAGCAGCTGCATGCCGATCGGCATGCCCGCCGTGTCGTGGCCCACCGGGACGGACAGAGCGGGCACTCCGGTGATGTTGGCCGGGGAGGATAGACGCACGTAGGCGTCGGAGACGGCCTCGGTCGAGCCGTCGGACCAGGTGACGCTCTCCTGACCGGCCTTCACCGCGGTCATCGGGACCGCCGGGGCGGCGATCACGTCGACCTTCTCCAGAATGCGGGCCCATTCCTCCTGCATGAGCGTCCGGGAGCGCTGGGCACGCAGATAGTCGCCCGCGCCCATCAGCTCACCGGCCTCCAGGAGGATGCGGACGTCCGCCTGGTACAGCTCGGGGACCGTACGCAGCGTGCCCTCGTGGTAGGCGGTGGCCTCCGGCACCATCAGCCCCCACTGGGTGGCCTGGATGTACCGGGTCATCGGGATGTCGATCTCGACGAGATGGGCGCCGAGCGTCTCCAGCTGCGCGATGCCCCGGCGGACGGTGGTCTCCACCTCCGCGGCGACATGGTCGAAGTAGTAATTGCGCGGCACCCCGACGCGCACGCCCGCCAGGTCCGGCTCCCGTTCCGGCCGGTAGTCGACGGCGGGGGTGTCCAGCGAGGCGGGGTCACGCGGGTCGTGCCCGGCGAGGACGGTCAGGACCAGGGCTGCGTCCTCGACGGTGCGGGTGACCGGGCCGACGTGGTCCAGTGACCAGGACAGCGACGTGACGCCGTGGCGTGGCACCAGCCCGTAGGTCGGCTTGAAGCCGACGACCCCGTTCAGCGCGGCGGGAACCCGGATCGACCCGCCGGTGTCGGTGCCGAGGGCGAAGGTCGCCGCCCCGGCCGCCACCGCGACGGCGGACCCGCCGCTGGAGCCTCCCGCGACCCGGCCGCGGTCCCAGGCGTTGCCGGTCTGCGGGGTGGTCAGGCCGTAGGCGAACTCGTGGGTGTGGGTCTTGCCGACCAGGACGGAGCCTGCGGCCCGCAGCCGGGCTGCGACCGTGCTGTCGGCGGCGGCGCGGTGGCCGGCCCGGACCCGGGAACTGGCGCTGGTGGCCGAACCGGCGACGTCGATCAGGTCCTTGAGCCCGGCCGGGACGCCGTGGAGCGGCCCCCGGAACACGCCGCGGGCCGCTTCCTGCTCGGCCTCCCGCGCCGCGCCGCGGGCCTGCTCAGCGGTGACCGCGACGTACGCCTCGACGTGCGGGTCCACCTGGTCGATGCGGTCGAGGACCGAGTCCACCAGCTCGACGGGGGACAGTCGACGGGCCCGGATCTGCTGCGCGGCGTCGGCGAGGGTCAGCTCATACGGCCGCATCGTGCTTCTCCTTTCCGGCGCGGTAGGCGCTGGCGGGCGGGGTGTCCCCGAAGTCCAGCTCGCGCAGGACCGCGACGACGGAGTGGATGTGGCAGGCGGTGGCGGCGACCGCGGCGTGGCGGTCATCGGGCAGCGGAAGCCCGGCACGGGCGGCCCAGCGGGCGGCCTCGGGCGGCGTGAGTTCAACGGAGGGCACAGGTTTCTCCTGATCAGGGGGCGTGGCAACGAAGCCCCCTACAGTAAAAGCTAATAGTTTGCTTTAGTCCGACCGTAGGCCCTACGGTTGGGTTAAAGCAAATGCATTGCATTTACGGAAGGAGTCCCATGCCCGGCGTCATCTCCGACGTACAAGCGGTGGCCGACGCGCCCGCGATCTCCGACGCACCCGCGCACGTCGCTCACCAGACCACCTGCACCCGTACGAAGAGGCGCACGCGCACGGCTTCTTTCGCCCTCAACGTGTCGATACTCGCGGCCCTCCTGGCCGCGTCCAGCGCTCCGACCCCGCTCTACCCTCTCTACCAGGACCAGTGGGGCCTCTCCGCGCTCGCCGTCACCGTGGTCTTCAGCGCGTACGCCCTGGCCCTGTTGCTGGCCCTGCTCACCACCGGAGCGCTCTCCGACCACCTAGGGCGACGCCCCGTCCTGGCAGGCGCCCTGCTCATGGCGGCTGCCTCCATGGTCCTTCTGGCCTCAGCGGATGGCGCGGGCTCCCTGACCATCGCCCGGGTCCTGCAAGGAGTGGCCACCGGCGCGGCCACCAGCGCCGCGGGCGCGGCGCTCCTCGACCTGGAAAACCCCCGGCGCCCGGGCCGGTCCGCCCTGGCCAACAGCGTCACCCCGGTCGCAGGCATGGCCACCGGCGTGCTCGTCTCCACCCTGCTCGTCCGTTTCGCCCCCGCCCCCACCGTCTACGTACTGCTGGCGGCGTTGTTCCTCGCCCAAGCGATCGCGGCCACCTTCACCACGGAGACGGCCCACCGCCACGCGGGAGCGCTGCGGTCGCTGCGCCCGCGGGTCAGCGTCCCGCCCCCGGCCCGCCGCGCCCTGCTGGCCGCGGGCGCCGCTATCGGCACCGTCTGGGCGCTGGGCGGCTTCTACTCCTCCCTCGGCCCGGCCCTCGTACACCTGGTGGCCCCCGACGCTCCGCAAGCAGCCCGCGGCATGGTCTTCTTCGCTCTCAGTGCCACCGCCGCGCTCACCGTATGGGCGCTGCGGCGAAGGCCGCCCCGCGCCACGGCGATCGGCGGCTGCCTGTCCGTCCTGCCCGCCGCGGCCCTGACCCTGAGCGGTCTGCACGGCGCCGGGCTGCCCGCCGTCTACGGTGGCGCGGTGCTGGCCGGCATCGCCTTCGGCGCCGTTTCCCAGGGGGCGCTGCGTATGCTCCTCGCCTCGCTCGACGAGCGGGACCGCGCCGCGACACTGGCCGCCTACTACATCCTCAGCTACCTCTCCATGAGCCTGCCCGCCGTCGCTGCGGGCGCCGCCACCCAGCACTACGGGCTGGGGACCACCTCACACGCCTACGCCATCACCGCCGCTCTCCTCGCCCTGGCGGCCCTGGCGGCGCTCGCCGCGTCACGACGCGGGGCGGCCCGCCCCGAAGCCGACCGCTCCCACTGAAGAGAACAACCGACCGCTTCCGCTGAAGAGAACGAAGGAAACGACACACAATGCACACCTCCCCCGCCGCCACCCCCATTCCCTTCTGGACCGTGGGCGGCGTCACCGTCCACCGCGTCGACGAAGTCGCCCTGCCGCCCGCGACTGGACCCTGGCTGCTGCCCGACGCCACCCCTGAGGTGGTGACCGCCCAGGACTGGCTGCACCCCCACTTCGCCGGCCAGGACGGGATTCTGCACATCGACAGCCACAGCTTCGCGTTCGTCGTGAACGGGCTGCGCGTTCTCGTCGACACCGGCATCGGCAACGGCAAGGAGCGGGCCAACCCGGCCTGGCACAACCTGCGGACCGACTTCCTGGAGCGCCTCACCGCCGCCGGTTTCCCCCCGGACTCCGTCGACCTGGTGATCCTCACTCACCTGCACGCCGATCACGTCGGCTGGAACACACGGCAGGTGAACGGCGAATGGGTCCCCACCTTCCCCAACGCCCGCTACCTCACCTCCCGCGCCGAGCGGGAGTTCTGGGCCACGTACGACATGGAGGAGGCACGCGAACAGATGTTCCGCGACTCCGTGATCCCGGTCGAACAGGCGGGTCTGCTGAGCACGGTCGACGTCCCGCACAAGGCGGCCGAGATCGCCCCCGGCCTGCGCTTGATCCCGACACCCGGCCACACCCCCGGCCACGTCGCGGTGGAACTGACCAGCCAGGGGGAGACGGCGCTGATCTCCGGCGACTGCGTCCACCACCCCGTCCAGCTCGCCCACCCCGTCATCGGCGCCTGCGTCGACATCGACCCGCGGCAGTCCGAGGCCACCCGCCGCAAGCTGCTCGGCTCCCTCGTCGGCACGGACACCCTCATCCTCGGCACCCACTTCGTACCGCCCACCGCCGGCCGCGTGGTCGCCCATGGGGACGCCTACCGGCTGGAGCCCGTCCCCGCTTCCTGATGCCGTTGCCACGCCGTCTCGGTCACCGCAGGTATGGCCCAGCCCCTCGGACGGCATTGTCAACTTGTTGGTGTGCGGTTACTTGAGGGTGTGCGGGAGTGTGCTGGGCTTGGTTCCGCCTCTGGTTCAGGCCTCGGTGGGCATGGCGGTAGTGCCGGTGATCTCGTTCCGGGTTCCGAATCGGTGGCGCATCTCTGTGCGGTAGCCGGTGGCGGTCATCCGGTGGCGGCGGGGCCGGAAGTGCGGTGAGATCTGGCTGAACGCGGACAGGAACCTCTGGGTTCTGCCGACTGTGCGGAAGCCCTTCATCGCGCGTTCGCGCTGCCTCGTCGGCTGATGGGAGTTCTCCGCACGGTTGTTCAGGCCCTTGTGGGAACGGTGATCGGCCGAGGAGATCAACTCTCTGTGGGCGACGCCGTAGGAGCGGAGCTTGTCGGTGACCAGCACCCTGGGTGTTCTGCGCTGCTTCTTCATCAGCTTGGCCATGAACCGCTCCGCGGCCTTCGCGTCCCGCTTGGACTGCAGCAGGATGTCGAGGACAGTGCCGTCCTGGTCCACGGCCCGCCACAGGTAGTGCCGCACCCCGTTGATCTTCAGGAACACCTCGTCCAGGTGCCACTTGTCGCCGGCCCGGGGCCGGCGGCGGCGCAGGGCGGCCGCGTACTGGGGGCCGAACCGGTCGCACCAACGGCGGATCGCCTCATGGGAGACGGTGATCCCGCGGGCCAGGAGCAGCTCCTCGGCTTCGCGGAAGGAGAGCGCGGGAAGCGGAAGTACAGCCACATGCAGCGGGAGATTACCTCGACCGGGTACCGGTGCCCCTTGTACGACGGCGGAGTACTGCCCACGGACAACCCTCCCAGAATGACCAACCCGAAGATCATCCCACCCTGTCAGTCAACGTGACAGTGCCTTCGAGCATGCTGACGGCGGGCGGGCGGGAGACGAGCGACGTCTATGCCGCGAGCCCCGCCGCGTTATCTGCCCGGCCGGGCAACCTCCTCAAGTACCCCAAACCGTTCATGGAGGTCTTCGGCAAAACGCGTCCGGTAGATGCCGTGGACGATGGTCCAGGGAGACTGGTAGCCCCTGTGCTCCGGGTCCGAGACATCCTCGTCCCACGGCACTACGCAGTCTGGAAGCAGCCGCGCACGGCCCAGATACATCTGCGCGGCCTCTTCCAACTGCACTTCTCCTGCGATCACCGAGCTCCATAGCCTGCAGCCCTGCCCGACCACCCACATGCACAGATCTTCGGTGCTGTCTTCGGACCAGACGTCCCCATCCACGCTCACGCCTTCCGAGAAGTCGGCGAGCGAATCAGCCGCGGACTCGTACGCGAGCGCGAAGGCTTCAAGGACTTCCCGCAGCTGGGACTCCAACCACAATTCAAGGGCAGACAGGCGCGGTCGTGTCGCTTCCAGGACTTCCCAGAACCAATCAGGAACATGATCCGGTCCCATTCGGCTCCCGTGTCGATGGCTGCGGTACCTGCCCGACCGTACAGCGGGATGGAGTCCCCTGGACACTCCCAGACTTCACCGTCGGCGAATGGCGCTCGGAGATGCAGGCCACGCTGCACCGTTGGGCGGCGGCCGATCCCGGCCGTCGGTTAGACGACCTGTTCAACCTCGTGCACGACCCGGCGACGCTGATCGTGGCGTTCGGGCGGGTCGCGGGCAACAAGGGTTCCCGCACTCCCGGCGTCGACGGCCTGACGGTCGCCGACATCGAGGAGTACACCGGGGTGCCCGGGTTCCTGCACGATCTACGTGTCGCCCTCAAGGACGGCTCGTTCCGGCCTCTCCCGGTCAGGGAACGCAAGATCCCCAAGCCGGGCTGGTCGGGGAAGGTCGCCCTCGGGATTCCGACGGTGGCGGACCGGATCGTGCAGGCCGCGCTGAAACTCGTACTGGAGCCGATCTTCGAGACCGGCGTCACGCCGGTTTCCTACGGCTGCAGGCCCGGGCGGCGGGCCTGGGACGCGATCGCCGAGATCCACCACTTCGGCACCAAGCAGTATCGCTGGGTGCTGGACGCGGATATCGGGGCGTGCTTCGACCGGATCGACCACACGGCCCTGCTGGACCGCGTGCGACACCGGGTGACGGACAAACGCGTCCTGGGCCTGGTCAAGGCATTCCTCAAGGCCGGGATTCTGACCGAACTCGGGGCGAAGATCCCCAGCCCATGGCCAACGATCCAGCCCACGACGGTCTCCGTGGAGAGCCGTATGCGCTGAGAGGCGCACGTCCGGTTCGGCGAGAAGTCCGGGGAAACGAACCGGGAGCAATCCCGACACCGCGCCCCGGACTTACTCAGCGGAGCTTCAGCTGACCGATTGGCCGAACAGCCGTTGCCCCCGGTAGCAGCGGGTGGTGGACGATGAGATGGAAGCTGCCGGAGCGGACGCTGACCGTCGCGGCGAGTCGGCCCGAGCTGCCGCCGGAGTGGGCGGCGTAACCTGACTGATCTGTCGGCTCGCCTCTCCCACGCGGACAGGGGCCATGCCAGCCGTGGGAGTATGGTCAACCGACGTGCACGGGTGCTTCCGCGGGTGTGTCCGCACGCATCGGCTTCTTGATCAGCAGGGTGGCGGCGGCAAGAGCGAGGGTGAAAGCAACCGCACTGGCGATGAAGGCTACGCGGTACCCGTGGACGTATCCGTCCAGACGCACCGCCTTGGTGATCGTGCCGTCCTGGGCAGCGAGGAACCCGGTGAGCGCCGAAACGTACAGCGTGTTGAGGAGCGCCGGCCCCATCGCGCCTCCGATCTGCTGGGTTGTGCTGATCATGGCACTGGCCACACCGGTGTCGGAGGGGTCGATGCCGGCCAGGGCGGTATTGGGCAGGGCGACGAATGCTGCTCCGAGGCCCAGTCCGATCAGGATCATCGCGGGCAGCACGACGAGGAGGTAGCCGCCGGTCTGTTCGATCTGGGGCAGCCACAGAGCACCGATCAGCGCTACGGCGATACCGCTGACCATCAGCTGCTTGGGGCCGACCTTTGGTACCAGCGCGGCACCAAGCGTGGCTGCGGCGATGAGGCTGCAGGAGAAGGGGAGGAAGGCCAGGCCCGCGTGGAGGGGCTGATAGCCGAGATTGACCTGGAGGTAGTAGGTCAGGAACAGCATGATTGCGAAAAGACCGGCGCCGGTGAGCAGGGAGATCAGGAACGCGCCGCCCCGGTCACGGTCCAGGACTACGCGCAGGGGCAGCATGGGGTGAGCCGTGCGGCGTTCGACGGCGATGAAGGCGGCGATCAGCGCGGCACCGACGATCAGCAGGGCCCAGGACAGCGCACTGGACCAGCCCTTCTCTGCGGCGTGGGTGAAACCCCAGACCAGTGCGACCAGGCCGGTGGTGACGAGCAGGGCGCCGGGAATGTCGTAGCGGCGTCTGCCTTCCGCCCGGCTTTCACGCACCGTTGGCAGTGCTGCGAGGGCGGCAGCCAGGGCGATGGGGGTATTGACGAACATGCACCAGCGCCAGGTGGTGTACTCGGTCAGCACCCCGCCGATGATGAGACCGCCGGCGCCGCCGGCGCCCTGCAACGCACCGTAGACGCCGAATGCCTTGGCTCGCTCACGAGCGTCGGTGAAGGTGACCGCGATCAGGGACAGTGCCGCCGGAGCGAGGAGGGCGGCGAATGCGCCCTGCAGGACCCGGCCGGCGAACAGAACCGCGCCAGTGGTGGCGATACCGGAGATCACGGAGGCGGCCGCGAACCCCACCAGGCCGATGACGAAGACGCGTTTGCGGCCCACGAAGTCGACGATGCGGCCACCGAGCAGCAGCAGGCCGCCGAAAGCCAGCGAATATGCGGTGACCGCCCACTGCCGGTTCGCGTCGCTGATGCCCAGATCCGACTGTACCTGCGGGAGAGCGATGTTGATGACGGAGGCGTCCAGCACCACCATCAGCGTGGCCACTGAGATCACCGTCAGCGCGAGCCAGCGCCGCGGATCCAGTTCGGGGCGGTCCTCAGTCGAGGAGGAAAGAGGCATTGCGTCACCAATCAGGAAGTTGGGGCGGGCATCGCCCGTGACGCGGCCGGGAGATGGGGGCACTTCGTCCGGCCGCTGCGCGCACGCACGGCCTCGACGCCGGTGCGCTCGCGCCGGACGAGGTCTGAGGGACGTCCTGGCGGGCCGGCCGTCGCCCGTGCGAACAGGGCGGCGCGGTTACCGAGCCTGCTCGCACGGGTGACGCCGGTGTGTCCGGCGGTTCAGCCCTGGAGGGTGGCGAGCCAGCCGGTCAGCAGGCGGTTGACCTCCTCGGGGCGCTCCTGCTGGATCCAGTGGCCGCAGCCCTCCAGGAGGTGGGAGGCGGTCAGGCCGGGGAGGGTGGTGGGGTAGGCGTCGATCGCGTCGGACATCCAGGTGGTGGAGGCGTCCAGGGCGCCACCGATGAACAGGGACGGCTGCTTGATCGGGGCGCCGCGGTGGGGGGCGAGGTCCTCCCAGTCGCGGTCCATGTTGCGGTAGCGGTTGAGGGCGCCGGTCAGGCCGGTGCGCTCGAACTCCCCGGCGTAGACGTCGAGGTCGTCCTCGGTCAGCCAGGCGGGAAGCTTGCCCGCGGGGAAGCGGTCGCGCAGCTGGCCACCACCGCTCCGGGTCACGAAGTGCGGGTCGGGCTCGCCCTGGGCGGGCATGGTGTCGGCGGACAGCGCCGCGTAGAAGCCCGTGAGCCAGCCCCGGACATCGGGCTCGATCTCCGCCTCGGCGCGACCGGGCTCCTGGAAGTAGGAGACGTAGAACTCCTGCTCGGGGCCGCCGATCTGGCCGAAGATGTCGGTGGGGCGGGGGCCGCCGGGCGGCGCGTAGGGGACGCTCAGCAGGGCGACGGCGCTAAAGACCTCGGGGTGGAGCAGGGCGGAGGTGGCCGCGATGTTGGAGCCCCAGTCGTGACCGACGACCACCGCGTTCTCCTCGCCGAGGGCGCGGACGACGGCGAGGTTGTCCTCCACCAGGTCGAGCATCCGGTAGGCGTCGGTCGCGGCGGGCTTGGAGGAGCGGCCGTAGCCGCGCACGTCGATGGCCACGGCCCGGTAGCCGGCCGCGGCGAGTGCCGGGAGCTGCAGCCTCCAGGAGTACCAGGACTCGGGGAAGCCGTGCACGAGCAGGATCAGAGGGCCGGTGCCCTGCTCGACCAGGTGCAGCCGGCCGGCGGGGGCCTCGATGGTGCGGTGGCGGAGTTCGGCGGACGGCTCGGGCTGCATGGGTTTCTCCTCGGTTCGCGGGTGGCGCGGGTACACATCGATCATGCGGTGCAACGGCCCCCGACGCGATTAGCGTTGCCATTAGGGCAAACTTGCAGGACAGAGCTGGGCGGCACGGCCGGTGAGGAGGGAGCAAGAGTGACGGACGACGGCACAGCCGAGACGCTGGCGGCAATGGGCCCACGGTTGCGAGCCGCGCGCGAGCGGCACGGCGCCACGCTCACCGGCGTCAGCTGCGCGACCGGCATCTCGCCGAGCACGCTGTCACGGATCGAGACCGGCCGACGCAAGCCCACCCTGGAGGTGGTGCTGCAGCTGGCCACGGAGTACGGCATTTCCCTGGACGAGCTGGCTGGCACTGCCCCCGCGCCCGCCCCCGTCGAGCCGCGCACCATCGCGCTGCAGCGTTTCGGCGACGACAAGGGGGTGCTGCCGCTGACCCCGTACGTTGGCGGCCTGCATGCCCACAAACACGTCCTGCCCGCCGTCGAGGAACCGCCCACGCGGCCACGGCAGATCTCCCACGACGGCTGCGAATGGCTGTGCGTCCTGTACGGGCGGCTGTGGCTCGCACTCGGAAAGCAGGACTTCATCCTGACCGCCGGCGACTTCGCCGAGTTCGACACCCGCAACCCCCACGGAGTCACGAACGCCGGCCCCGGCGGGCCGGTCGAGTACCTGATCATGTTCGGGCCCCAGGGAGAGAGACTGCGGCCACGCACCCCGCCGCCCACCGGCCGGGGAGCCTTGTAACGAAGTGCAGCGTTCGTGGGCGCGTGGTGGCCCGCGCTGACCGCAGTCGCCGTCCAGCCGGATCGGGTGGTCAGCGGCGGCGGGGCAGCGGGGTGACGGCGCGGGCCTCGTGGAGGGCGGCGCGCAGGTGCTCGTTGTCGATGCTCAGGCGTTGGATGGCGGCGATGGCGACCTCCAGCTGCGCGGCGAGTTCGCGTTTGTCGCGCCGCAGTCGCGCGTTGTCGGTCTTCAGCTCGGTGTAGGCGTCGGCGCCGTTCGTGCTGCCGGGCGTTGGAGGTTTGCGGCGGAAGGTGGTGTTGGCGAGTGAGGCACTGTCACGTTGTTGGTTGGGTGTCTGACGGCGTGG
>NZ_JBSFET010000136.1:0-11299 GCF_053594575.1 Streptomyces sp. NPDC001880 | reverse complement strand
CCCAGCAGTTCCAGGGCGAGGAAGGCCGTGACGACATCGGCGCCGCGTCGGCCGCCGACCGCGACGATCTGCCCCTGCGAGATCCCGGCAGCCGCCAGCTGCGCGGCGGTGCCGCGCATCCGGTCGGCCAACCGGCCGTATCCGAGGGATATTTCCCCGTCCTCGACGGCGGTCCGGTCCGGATGTTCGGCCGCTAACCGCTCGACGTGGGCGTGGACTCCCTCGTCCAGATCGTACGGTTCGTGGCGGGTGAGCGCCGCGGCGACGGCACGCTCCCGCGCCCCTTCGGCCAGCGGGAGCCGCGGGTAGTGCTCGGGCAGGCCGGTCATCGTGCCGCCCGCTTCTCGGCGACGACCAGCAGGTACTCGACCGGCACACCCGTGCCGCGCTCGTCCGTGGTGTGGAACCCCTCGGTCATCTCGACCATTTCCGCTCGCAGTTCCTTCCATCGCGAGGCGGGCGAGATGGTGTTTCTCGCTGCGATGCAGGGCCCGAAGCAGTTCTCGAAGAAGGTCACCAGATCCTCGGCCGTGGCGAACGGGTAGAAGAGTTCACGGCGTTCGGAGGTGACCGTGAATCCGGGGCCGAGGAGTTCGGCGAGGTAGTCCGGTGATCCCCACAGCATGGGCTGTCCCTGATGGCCGTTGGGCGAGGGGAAGTAGGCGGAAAGGATCTCCTGGAAGTGCGCGGTCCAGCTGCGTGCCGTCCAGTTGCACATGCCGATGCGGCCGCCCGGCCGCAGCACCCGGGCCATCTCCCCGCTCGACGCGGTGTGGTCGGGCGCGAACTGGATCCCGTAGGTGGAGGTCACCAGGTCGAACGAGGCGTCGTCGAAGGGGAGCTGCTGGGCGTCGCCGCGGTGCAGATCCACCTGGACACCGGCCTCGGCGAACCGTTCGCGCGCGTCGGGGAAGAACTCGTCGGTCAGGTCCAGCCCGGTGACGACACAGCCGCGCAGCGCGGAGAGCAGCGCGACGTTGCCGTTGCCGGTGGCCACGTCGAGGTGGGCGGTGTCCGGCGCGGGGGCGAGCCGGTCGACCAGCTCGACGGCGCCCGGTCGCAGCAGATCGGCGACGTGCCGGTACTCGCCGTACGACCACATGGTGCGGTTGATCTCCTGGATGTTCTGATCGATCGTCATGCGGATCCCCCTCAGAGCGTGAGCCGGGCGCCGAGACCGGCGGCTTCGGCGCGGGCGTGGATGCGGTCGGCCACGGCGACGTCGAGGATCGACATCCCGAACGGATTGCTGATCACGATCTCGTCCTGGTCGCGGCGGCCCGGGTGCCGCCCGGCGAGCACATCGCCGAGTGTGGCGTCGACGGGGCGGGCACCGGGCCGCGCGGTCACTCCTTCCCGGGGAGTGCCGTCGGGGCCGAGCAGCGTGCCCGCCCGGTGCATCCGGCCGAGCAGCCGTCGCGGGTCGTCACGGACCAGGCTCCAGTCGTCGACGATCACCGTGCCGGCCGCGAGCACGGTCGCCTCGGTGAGGTCGTCCAGCGAGACATGACAGACGAGCGCGCCGGGCCGCAGCCAGTCCGGCTCGATGTATCCCTTGGTCACCGTGGTGACGGGCACGACGAGTTCGGCGTCGCGGACGGCCTCGCGCGGCCCGTCGGCGACCACCGTCTCGATGTCCCCCGCACCGGGCAGCGAGGCGATGTGGTGGGCGACGGACTTCGCACGGTCGGACGCCACGTCGTACAGCGCGATACGGCGCAGGGTGGGCACGGTACGCAGCAGCAGAGCGATGTGCGCCTGCGCGAGGGCGCCGCAGCCGAGGAGCGCCAGCCCGCGCGGTTCCGGCACCGCCAGATGGCGCACGGCGAGCGCGGTCACCGCCGCGGTGCGCATCGCGCTGATGTAGGCGGCCTCCATCAGGGCGAGGGGGCGTGCGGTCTCCGGGTCGAGGAGCAGGGTGAAGCCCTGGGAGCGGGGAATGCCGCGCCCGGGGTTGCCGATCGAGGCGTTGATGGTCTTCATACCGATGACCGGCGGCCGCCCCTCCTGGGCGAGTGCGCCGGGCATGGCCAGCAGCCTGGCCGAGTCGCCCTGCGGGGTGGTCCAGCCGAGGTAGGCCTCCTCGGGAAGGACGGACCGTCCGGCGGAGTGCAGCCGGAGCGCCTCGGCGACCGCCGCCACGATGTCCACGTCGCGGGCGGCCTCGATGACGTCCGCGCGGGTCAGATAGCGGAAGTGGCTGTCGGGGTATTGCTCGAAGTCCATGACGGGCGGGGCTCCTTGGCGAGAGTGGGTCGGTTGCGGTGGGGACGGTGCGGGAGCGGGTTCAGCCGCCGGTGGCGTCTGCTGAGCGGAGCATCACGAAGGGGACGAGCGCACCGAGCAGCAGAACACCGGCGAGTGCGATCCAGCCGGCCGTGCCGAGGGCGAGGACGACGCCGGTCATCAGTACCGGGCCCGCGACCCGGTTGGCCACCGTGCGGCTGGTGTTGAACAGCACCAGGTAGGCGCTGCGCGCCTGTTCCGGTGCCAGGTCGAAGGAGAGGGTCCACGAGGCGCCGACCTGGAGCAGCTCGGCGAACGTCAGCAGAACGACGGCCGCGCCGAGCATCAGCAGTGCCTGACGTGCCCCGAAGCCGGGCGCGGCGGCGAAGGCCAGGGCACCGCAGCTGAGCAGCAGGGCCGCGGCCGCATACGAGAACCATGCCCGGCGCGTGGTGCCGTAACAGCGGTTCAGGGGGTACTGGAGGGCGATGCACAGCACGGTGTTGACGGCGTACAGGATGCCGACGTAGCGCTCCGGTACGTCCGTCTCGGTGACGAGCCACAGTGGGAAGGCCACATTGAGCACCGGCATCCAGAGCGACACCAGCGCGTTGTACGCCGTGAAGCCCAGCAGTCGGCGGTCCCCCAGCAGATCCGCCACCCGGGCGCTCCCGACCGCCGTCACCGCCTCCTCGTCCCCCCGTGCGGTGGCGTACACCGCGGCCACCGCCACGTAGGCGAGCGCGCCCCCGATCAGCAGCGGCCGGAAGGCCTCCGGCGCGCCGGAGCCCAGGGCGACCCCGGCGATCAGTCCGCCCAGACTGATTCCGAGGTTGACGACGGTGCGCTGCACGGCCATGACCTTCGCGCGCAGGCTCTCCGGGGCGCGCGCACCGACGTACGCCTGGACCAGTGGGGGTGAGGACTGCTCGGTGAGGGCGATGACGGCGACCACGAGGAGAAAGCTCCACCAGCCGTCCACCCAGAGGTAGCCGACGGTGGCCATTGCGCGCAGCAACATCACACCGATCAGCACCGGCTTCGGCCCGAAGCGCCCGGCCAGGCGGGCGATGGGCACGGCGGCGGCGATGGCGACGGCTCCTCCGATGGTCAGGCCGGTGCCGACGGACGAGGTGCTGAGATGGGCGACCTTGACGAAGTAGATGGTCGAGACGGCGAGGAAGAGGCCCGTTCCGGTCCACTCGATCAGCGTGGCGCCCTGCACCAGCGGCAGGTACTGCCGGTGGCCGGGGCGCGTGCGCTGCCGGTCAAGGGTGGTGCTGGTGCCCATGTTCAGTGCTCCTGGTGCTTTCGGTCGAAGAAGAGTCCTTCGCTGCGCAGTCGTTCCACGGCGGAGGTGATCTCCTTGGCGACTCCCTGTTCGGTCGCCCAGTTGTCGGAGTAGAGGGTGTCGCGGTACTTGGCGCCGCCGTCCGCGGCCAGGCAGACCGCGAGCCGGTCGCCCGTCCCGGCCTCGTCCTGATCGGTCAGCATCGCGCGTACGGCGCAACCGCTGGAGCCGCCGAGTGCGAGCCCGATGTCCTCGGCGATGATCCGGCAGACGGCGATCGCCTCGATGTCGTCGACGTGCACCGCGCGGTCGTAGCTGTGCGACGCCTTCAGGAAGACGGACGGCCGGCTGGCTCCGATGCCCGGGACCAGGCGTCGTCCGGCGCTGCCCGAGACGGCCAGTGAGCCGCGTACGTCCACGGCGACCGCGGCGACATCGGGCCGGTACTCGCGCAGATGGGCGCTGATGCCGGCGAGGGTGCCGCCGGTGGAGACCGGGACGTACACCGCGCCGAGCTCCGGCCCCGCCTGCTCGGTGAGTTCGGGTCCGGTGGTGCGCCGGTGGACATCGGGTGCGGCCCAGTTCTCGTACTGGTCCGGCCAGCGGTATCCGGGGTTGTCCGCGCACAGCTCCCGCACCCGGCGCAGCCGGCTCAGCAGGTAGCCGCCCAGACCGTCGGGTTCGTCCACGACGATCACCCGGGCTCCGCTGTCGGCGAGCCTGCGACGAGTGACATGCGGGGTCTTGAGGTCGACCACGGCGAGGAAGTCGCAGCCGACCGTCGGGAGCAGCCGGGCCAGGGCGAGGCCCAGGTTGCCCGAGGTGGATTCCACCACCACCGTGCCCGGGGTGAGCGGCCGTTCGTCGTGCAGCGCCCGTAGCAGTCCGACGGCGCTGCGGTCCTTCACCGATCCGGTGGGGCCGTGTTCTTCGAGCTTCAGTCCCAGACGCCGCACCCGCCCCCGGTGGGCGACGTCCAGGCGGAGTAAGGGCGTTGTGCTGAGGGCCCGTGCCAGGACGGGTTTGACACGCGACACTGCTTTCCCCCTGTGCGATGCGTCGTTTGACCATGGCGATGGATCGGCCGGTCGGCCCAGCTGCGCGCCATCAGACCTTAGGCAGGAGGCCCCCGGTGTCACCACGGCACTCACGCGCGCGCGTGTCGCGGTTGGCCGGGAACACGCTTGACACCCCCTCCTTCCTGCCCCCCGGCCGTTGCCCGGCCCGATGGGCCGCAGAAAACAGTCCGGCATTCCGGCGGGCTCGGTCGAGCGCGGTGATTCGAATTGGCCGGATCGATGCCGGGTGGTCCGGAAGGCCGGGGCGGTCGACGGCCAGACCTCCATGAGGGGCGGAGCCGACCCGGCAGGACCTCTCCCGGCGGCCTGTTATCTTTACGTGACTTCGCGGCAGAACTCTCGGTCACGCTTTGGCCTTTGCTCTGTCGGAGTCGACGTGCCGGCATGTGGCGACGGACGCTCAATGACCACTGCACGGGCACGGTCGCGGTCTGCGGCCGGCCCTGCCTGTCCTGGCTGGACGAAATGACACAGCACAAAATATTCAGCAGGCCGGCGCGGGCCGCACGGAAAGCGCCGGTCCCGAAAACGGGGCGCCGAAAACAGAGGAAGCGCCCGTTCGCCTCCCTGATACGCAGGCCGGACCTTCCGCGCGCGGGCCGACAGGGCTGGCGAAAATGGGTGCCTTCCTGGCGGCTGGTCCTGGGCTTGGCCCTGATGTTCACCGCGACGCTGGCGACCGTGGTGGGCATCGCCTACGCACGCACGGACATACCCGAGGACCTCAACGCCTTCGCCACCCAGCAGGACACCGTCTACTACTGGGCCGACGGCACACCGATGGCCCGGACCGGCTGGGTGAGCCGCCAGGAGATGCCCCTGTCGAAGATCCCCGACCACGTCCGATGGGCCGTACTCGCGGCGGAGAACGCCAACTTCTACTCCGACCACGGCATTTCGGCACAAGGGATCACCCGCGCGCTGTGGCGCACGATCAGTGACGGTGACACCCAGGGCGGGTCCACCATCACCCAGCAGTACGTCAAGAACGTGTATCTGTCGCAGGACCAGTCCTTCTCGCGGAAGTTCACCGAGATGCTGCTGGCGGTCAAGCTGGACCAGCACCTGAGCAAGGACGAGATCCTCCAGGAGTATCTGAACACCAGCTGGTTCGGCCGCGGCACCTACGGCCTCCAGCGCGCCTCGCAGGCCTACTACGGCAAGGAGGTCACCCAGCTCAACGCCAGCGAGGGCGCGTTCCTCGCCTCCTTGCTCAAAGGGGCCTCGCTGTACGACCCCGCCGTCAACCCCCGCAACCGCGAGCGTGCCGTCGAGCGGTGGCGGTGGACGCTGGACCGCATGGTGGAGATCGGCAGGCTGAGCGCGGCCGAACGGGCCAAGTACACCACCTTCCCCGAGCCGAAGCCCCCGCACGGGCCGAACAACGCGGGCGGGCAGGACGGCTATCTCGTCCAGCTCGCCGAGTCGTACGCCAAGCGGGCCGGACACATCTCCGACGCACGCTTCGACCTCGGCGGCTACCAGATCTACACGACGTTCGAGAAGCCGCGGATGACCGCCCTCACCCGGGCCGTCCGCGACGCGCGCGGCGCACTCGACCCCGAACAGCGCAAGGCCGACCGGTTCGTCCGTTTCGGGGCCGCCTCTGTCGCCCCGGACGGCCGGATCCTCGCGGTGTACGGCGGACCGGACTTCGAGCGGCAGGCGTTCAACGAGTCCAACGCGGGTACCGTACCGGCCGGTTCGGCGTTCACCCCCTTCGTCTACGCCGCCGGGCTCCAGCACGGGGTGACGCACAGGCGCAACGGTCCGCGCTCCACCGTCACACCGTCGACCGTGTACGACGGCGACGACGACATCCCGGTCATGACGCCCGAAGGCCCCTACTGGGACCGCAGCGGAAAGATGGTCAAGGGCCGCAACGACGGCGACACCTCCTACGGCCGCATCAGCCTGCACGACGCCATGGCGAAGTCCGTGAACTCGCCCTTTCTCCAGCTCGGCATGGACACGGGCCTGAAGCGGGTCCGCAGCACGGCCGAGGCCTTGGGTCTGCTCCCCTCCAGCTTCGGCCCGCCGGTCCCGGCGTTCGCGATGGGCAACTCCACGCCCAGCGCCATCCGGATGGCCGGCGCGTACGGAACATTCGCGGCCCACGGCATGCACACGGACCCGTACTCGGTCCGCAAGGTCACCCGCAACGGCGAGCCGGTCCGGCTCGACCTGCCGCGGCCCAGGCGCGCCGTCCGGTCCGACGTCGCCGACGAGATCACCTCGGCACTCCGCCGGCCCGACGGCAAGAACGGTGCCGTCTCCGCCACTCCGGTCGCCGCCAAGACCGGAACCACCGAGGACGACACCGCTCGCTGGTACGTCGGATACGACCCCGCCGTGTCCACCGCCGTCGTCGCCTACCGCATGGACCTGACGAAGAGTCTCGCGCCGCTGCCCCTGAAGGGGCTGGCCGGTCGTCCGGCGGACGACGGGAAGCTCCCGGCCCAGATCTGGAACACATACACGGAAGCCATGACGAAGTGACTGACACCAGAAGGAAATCCCCTGCTCGCCGCATACGGGCCCGGCTCACCCCCCGTGTCGCCCTCGGGATCACGGCGTGTCTCGCGGTGTCGGGTTCCGCGGCACTCCTCCCGCTGATGTCCGACGAGGACTCGGACGGCCGGACCCCGCAGCAGGGCACACGCACTGTCGCCGCGCCGACGCCGACCGCCACCGAGCATCGCGGTGACAAGGCGAGGGCGGAGGAGGAGAACTGGGACGGAAAGGTCAAGATCCTGGGGGACGGCTCCACGTCCTACACCGGTCCGCAGCCGAACCGGCCGAAGGCCGAGCGGCTGAGGCCCGGTGAGCGGCCGCCGCAGTTCGTGGTCTTCTCGTGGGACGGCGCGCTGGAGGGCGACGACCACCTGTTCTCGCGCTTCCGCCGTGCGGCGAGGGAGAGCAATGCCCACATGACGTTCTTCCTCACCGGCATCTACCTCCTGCCGAAGGAGAAGCGGGACCTCTACCACCCGCCCCAGCACAAGGCCGGGATGGCCGCGATCTCGTACCCGACGCGCGAACACATCCGGATGACGCTGGACCAGCTCGGTGGCGCCTGGAAGGAGGGCAACGAGATCGGGTCCCATTTCAACGGCCACTTCTGCGAGAAGAAGGGCGGTGGGGACTGGAGCAAGAACGAGTGGATCAGCGAGATCGACCAGTTCTACTCCTTCGTGCAGAACTGGAAGACCAACACCGGCTACAAGGACCTCGATCCGCTCCCCTTCGACCCCACCCGTGAGGTCATCGGCGGTCGCGCGCCCTGTCTGGAGGGCCAGAAGACGCTGATTCCGGCGACCAAGCCGTTCGGCTGGCGCTACGACGCCAGTTCCCCGGGCGACTTCCAGATCTGGCCCTCCAAGAAGGACGGCGTCTGGAACTTCCCGCTCCAGATGCTGCCGTTCCCCGGCAAGGACTTCCAGGTGCTGTCGATGGACTTCAACTTCCTCTACAACCAGTCCAAGGGCAGCACCGAGGGCGACCCCGCGAAGTACGCGACCTGGCGCGAAGAGGCACGGAACGCGTACATCGCGGGCTTCGAGCGGGTCTTCCACGGCAGCCGCGCCCCACTGTTCATCGGAAACCACTTCGAGAAGTGGAACGGCGGCATATACATGGACGCCGTCGAGGAGACGATGCGCGAGGTCTGCCCCCGCAAGGAGGTCCGCTGCGTGTCCTTCCGCGAACTGGCCGACTGGCTCGACGCGCAGGACCCCAAGGTCCTCGCCCATTGGCGGACCCTGGACCCCGCCCAGCCCCCGAGCTGGAAGCATTAGTGCTGTCCCGTAATCCCCGGCGGGCGCCGGGGATTACGGGACAGCCCTCAGCCGACGAGGTCTGGCGCTGGTGCGCCGGCGGGCCGAGCGCTACGGTGGCGCGGGCTTCACCGTCGTCCTGCCCGAGGCGCTCGCCGTCCGGCCACTGACAGAAGTGGGAGAGTCGCGATGACCGATGTCCAGGTGGTGGACGACGATTTCCGGGTCCCCGAGATCAACGCCGCGTACGTGGCCGAGGTCCCGGGCTTCCGGGTCGTCTCCCATGCGCACACCGCTGCCCAGGCGCTGTCCTTCCTGGAGCGCGACCATGTCGGCCTCGTACTCCTCGATCACCACCTGCCGGGCGAGACGGGGCCGACGCTGGTGCGGCAGCTCCGCCATGTCCTGTCGGCAGCCGAGCGGCCGCTGTCGGCGCACGAGGTCGCCGCACGGGCGGGGATCGGCGACTGCACCGCCCAGCGGTACCTGAAGTGTCCGGAGGACGCGGGCCGGATCGGTCTCAGCCTCAAGTACGGCGGAACGGGCCGCCCCGAGCACCGTCACGCGTGGGCGGGCCTTCGTCCGGAGCCGCTGCGATGAGCCCGTCGGACGCGCCGCCGGTGGAGATCACCCCCGCGGCAGCGGAGTTGCTGCGGCGGCTGCGGGAGGTGCATGGACCGCTGATGTTCCATCAGTCGGGCGGCTGCTGCGACGGCAGTGCTCCCATGTGCTACCAGGACGGCGAGTTCCGTACCGGTGGCTCCGATGTGCTGGTCGCCTCGCTCGACATCGACGGAGTGGCGGAGAGCATCCCCTTCTGGATGTCGAGGAGCCAGTTCGAGGTGTGGGCGCACACTCGGCTGATCGTCGACGTGGTGGAGGGCCGGGGCAGCGGATTCTCGCTGGAGGCCCCGGAGGGGGTACGCTTCCTGATCCGTTCGCGGCTGGCAGGCCCGTGCGGGGGCTGACCCGCCGCTCACGGTCGCCCGGCAGGACGCCGGGGTCAGGGCGTGAGGTTGCTGACGACGTCGGCCGTGGCGGCCAGGCTGTCCTGGATGGTCGGCGCCATGCTCGTACCCGCGAGGAAGAACCCGAGCATGGCGCAGACCAGCGCATGCGAGATCTTCAGCCCGCCGTTGCGGAGGAAGATCACCGCAAGGATCAGCAGAAGCAGCACCAGTGAGATCGAAATGGCCATGGCCAACCTCCTCCGCCGCGCTGGAATGCGGCATTTGGCCGCCAGTGTGGCGTAGCGGAGGAGCCGTCCGGGGCACCGGCATGTCCGCCATCCGGGTGTTGACTGGCTGTCACGCTCGGGGCCGTGCGTACGGTCAGCCGCAGGGGTGGGCGGCCCCGGTCCGGGTGTCCCGGTCGTGGGTGCGGAGGAATCGTTCGAGCCCTGCCAGATCATCGGTGTTGAGGTGGTCGACCCCGGCGGCCAGCAACTCCGTCCAGACCGCCTCCCGCTGCGGGCCCGGCGCGTCCGGCGTGGCCCAGAAGCGGACGCGCTGACCACGCGTGTGGGCGCGGGCGACGAGCCCGCGCAGTTTGTCCCGCTCGGCAACGGGGAAGGGGCCCGCGCCCAGCCAGCCGAAGCCGTCGGTCCAGCTGCTGCTGATGAGCGGGATGAATGAAGCGTCGGCCGAGGTTCCGAGGTCCTCGGGGCGGCCGTCGTAGAAGGCATAGCGGGTGCGCTGTGCCTCCATCGGAACACGGGCCGCACGGTCGCCGGAGACGACGGGGGTGACGGCTCCGGGGCGTACCCGGCCGTGGTGGTACGACGTCAGCATCCGCCGGTAGCGGCGGAGCTGCCGGTCGAGTTCGAGGTAGGCCGCGGCGCCGTCCGTCTTGATGTCGATCAGCAGTTGCACGGGGGCGTGGTGGCCCGGGTGGACCGTCCCGTGGTTGGCCCGGACCCTGTCCATCAGCGGGTCGAGGTAGAGCGAGGCGAGGGTGCGGGCGGGGTCGAGGCCGGTGGCCTCGTGGGCGACCAGCAGTTCCCCGTCCACCAGGAAGATGTCGGCCTCGACACTGGTGAATCCGTGCCCGAGCGCTTCGTACAGGGGGCGCGTGTGCAGGTAGTCGTTGTGTGCGTGGGCGCGGCGCAGCGGCTGTGTGCGGTGGCGTCGTGCGGCCGGGGACGCGGCGGCCGTCTGCGGGGGCAGCAACGCGCCTGCGGCCACGGTGGCGAGCGCGGCGGTGACGACGCTTCGGCGGGTCGAGAACGCCATGGATTCTCCCGGGGGGCGAGTGGTGGACCGGACGGGCGGACGCGACCGAGTATGCGACGGCGACCGCAGCAACGGGCATACCTCGCACAAGAGTTGACCGGCTCGTCGGCCGCCCGTCGGCTGCCGTTCCCCCGGTCGGGCCGGGAGCGTCCGGCTCCGGTTGGTGCCGCCGATGCCGGTGAGGGGTCCGGACGACGAATTACCGATGCCGTCCTTGTGGTCGCTGTCGCCGCTTCGGCCGCTCACCCCGGCGCCGCTCGCACAGGTGCTGCTGACGCTGGTGGCCGCGCACCAGGGGCATGGACTGAGACCGACCGGCAAGTGGGGGCCGGGTGCGCGCATCTGCCGCGTTGTCGTCGATCAACAACGCTCCGCGTTGCCCCGGTCCTCCGCCTTGCAGCTGCACGCACACAGCCCCGCTCCTTCTCCCACCCTCCCGTTGCCGGTCGGTCCTATCCGGTCGGCCCCATGGACTCCTGCGGTACGCCCGGTCCGGAACACTCCTGCCAGCCGACCGTGCGGTCGCACCAGCGTTCCAGCAGTACCCGGTCGTGGCCGACGGCCAGCAGCCCGGCCCCGGACTCCCTCCGGTAGGACTCGACGACCGCCACCAGCGCGGCGGTCGTCGACGCATCGAGCATCGCGGTCATCTCGTCGCAGATCAGCCAGCGCGGCCGCAGGACCAGCGCCCTGGCC
>NZ_JBSFET010000135.1:0-11316 GCF_053594575.1 Streptomyces sp. NPDC001880 | reverse complement strand
TGATCTCGAACCAGATCCCCAGCGAGGCGAGCGAGGCGGCCTCGTGCCGGGACAGCTCCATGCGCTGCTCCTCGACCCCGCGCGGGGTGCCGCCCTTCGGCGTGTGCGGATACTGTCCGGCGAACCGCGGCGCCGGTCAGTACGCGCTGTTGACGTTGTCGATCGAGCCGTACCTGTCGGCCGCGTAGTTGGCCGCGGCCGTGATGTTCGCGACCGGGTCGTAGATGTCCGACGAGGTGCCGGGGACGTGGTACGCGTCGAACGTCGGCGGGATGACCTGCAGCAGACCCTTGGACGGAATGCCGTTCTGGGCGTTGATGTCCCAGCCGTTGATCGCGTTCGGGTTGCCGCTGGACTCCCGCATGATGTTGCGGTGCAGACCGTCGTAGGAGCCGGGGATGCCGTGGGCCCGCATGATGTCCAGGGCCTCCTTGATCCAGCCGTCCAGGTTGTCGGCGTAGACCGGGGTACGGGCCTCGGAGCGGCTGGCGGCCTGCGTCTCGGCGCGCTTCGCGGCGGCGGCCTCGGCCTTCGCCCGGGCGGCGGCCTCGGCCTTCGCCTCGGCTTTTGCCTCGGCCTCGGCCTTGACCCGGGCTGCCTCGTCGGCCTTGGCCTTCGCGGCGGCGGCCTTCTTGGCCTTGGCGAGGTCTGCGGCCTTCACCAGCTGCTCGGCGGTGGAGCTCTGCTCGATGATGCTGGCCTGCACGGTCTCGGCCTGCGGAGCCTTGGCGACCGACGCGAAGGCCGCGGGTGCGGCGGAGACGGGGGCCTCGGCCTCGGGCTTGGGGTCGGCGTTGGCGGGGACGAGCGAGAACGAGAGCGCGGCGACGGCCATGGCGGAGACACCCGCGACGGAGAGCTTCTGGGTCTTGCTCAGGCGACGGCGACGGCCGGGGATGCTGGACATGGACATGCGGGCATACCTCTTCGAATCGCGGGAGTCCTCACGGAGGACGAAGACGGGAAGCGGCGTATTCGCATCTCCGTCGGGGACGAGTGCAATTCTTAGCGCCAGCAAAATTAGGTGGCAAAGGTGTGACGTACGAACTCCGGTAGTGGATCAGGACCCGACTCGAAGGGGTCGGACCGTGCTCGTAACTGCTGATGTGGCGCTTAAGAATCCACTAGCAGGCTTCGTAAGTGATGTGGGTCCTATGTGCGGCCTCACATTGGGTCGGTAACAACCTGACCAACCGTTGCTCAAGCAATTCGGAGTGTTAGATTCTGGCCAGATGTGATTCCGGGAAGCGGTCTTTGCCCCTGCTGCGCAGGGCGGCCGGTCCTAGTCCCTGCGCCGTAATCCGCGGCCGTCCACAGGCCGATACGGCGTTCGAACCCCCGCCGGTACGGTGAGGCCATGAGCCATCGCCCACCGTCGGGTCTCGCCGCCGTGAGTGCCGCGCTGCTCGCCATGAGCCGGCATCTCGAAGTACGCGACGTCCTGAAGACGATCGTCGCCTCGGCCCGCGAACTGCTGGACGCCGAGTACGCGGCCCTGGGCGTCCCCGACGACCACGGAGGCTTCGCCCAGTTCGTCGTCGACGGAGTCAGCGACGAGCAGTGGAAGGCCATCGGCCCGCTGCCCAGACAGCACGGCATCCTCGCCGCGATGCTCCACGGGGCCGAGGTCGAGCGGCTCGCCGATGTCCGCAAGGACCCCCGCTTCGAGGGCTGGCCCGCCGCCCACCCCGACATGTCCGACTTCCTCGGCCTGCCCGTCAGGGACGGCGAGGAGATCATCGGCGCGCTCTTCCTCGCCAACAAGCGCTGCCCCAAACCCGTGGGCAGCTGCGGCTTCACCGCCGACGACGAGGAACTGCTGGCCATCCTCGCCCAGCACGCGGCGATCGCCCTCACCAACGCCCGCCTCTACGAACGCAGCCGGGAGCTCACCATCGCCGAGGAGCGCTCCCGGCTCGCCCACGAGCTGCACGACGCGGTCAGCCAGAAGCTCTTCTCGCTGCGGCTGACGGCCCAGGCCGCCACCGCCCTGGTGGACCGCGACCCGGCCCGCGCCAAGGGCGAGCTCCAGCAGGTCGCCGCGCTCGCCGCGGAAGCCGTGGACGAACTGCGCGCCGCCGTCGTCGAGCTGCGCCCCGCGGCGCTCGACGAGGACGGCCTCGTCGCCACCCTCCGCACCCAGATCCAGGTCCTGGACCGGGCCCACACGGCCCGGGTCACCTTCGAGAGCCTCGGCATCCGGGCCCTGCCCGCAGCCCAGGAGGAAGCACTGCTCCGGGTCTCCCAGGAAGCCCTGCACAACGCGCTGCGCCACTCCGGGGCGGAGCACGTCGGCGTCACGCTGGCCCGGCACGGCAGCGGCACACTGCTGCGGATCACCGACGACGGCAGCGGCTTCGAACCCGCGGCGACCCGGCAGGCGGGCCGGCATCTGGGCCTGGTCTCGATGCGGGACCGCGCGAACGGCGTCGGCGGAAGGCTCGCCGTTGAATCGGCGCCCGGCAAGGGCACCACGATCGAGATGGAGGTCCCCGGTGGCTGACAGGATCATCAGGGTGCTGCTGGTCGACGACCACCAGGTGGTCCGCCGCGGTCTGCGAACGTTCCTGGAGATCCAGGACGACATAGAGGTGGTCGGCGAGGCGGCCGACGGAGCCGAAGGGGTGGCCAGGACCGAGGAGCTCCGCCCCGACGTCGTCCTGATGGACATCAAGATGCCCGGCACCGACGGCATCGAGGCGCTGCGCAGGCTCCGCGAGCTGGAGAACCCCGCCAAGGTCCTCATCGTCACCAGCTTCACCGAGCAGCGCACCGTGGTCCCCGCCCTGCGCGCCGGAGCCTCCGGTTACGTGTACAAGGACGTCGACCCGGACGCCCTGGCCGGTGCCATCCGCTCGGTGCACGCGGGCCACGTCCTGCTCCAGCCGGAGGTAGCGGGGGCCCTGCTGGCTCAGGAGGACCAGGGCGGCGGTACGGGCCGGGGGAGCACGCTCACCGAACGGGAGCGGGAGGTGCTGGGCCTGATCGCCGACGGCCGTTCCAACCGCGAGATCGCGCGGGCGCTGGTTCTCTCCGAGAAGACGGTCAAGACACACGTCTCGAACATCCTGATGAAGCTGGATCTCTCGGACCGGACCCAAGCGGCCCTCTGGGCCGTCCGGCACGGGGCGGCGAGCTGACCGGCAAGGAAGCGGACCGTCTTACTCAGGGCTGAGATCCATGCTGGTCGGGAGTGTGCCACCCGGACGGCGCAACCCGTTCGACGCCGGGTGTTCTCCAGGGTGCTGAGGCGGACGGCCGCAGTCACGCCAGGAGGATCCTGAAGCGAAGCACCTGAAACAGGCCGCTGCCGTCACCACGCCCGCACCGGCGGGATCGTCGCCGCCGGTGCGGGCGCTGCCTCCGCCACCGGACACGGCGCGGGCGCCCAGGGTGCCGCGGCCCACTCCCCGGGCGTGACCGGCGGCAACGTCGTCCAGGTCGGTGGACGTCCCGGTGAACGCGGTCGGCACCACGGTCGACGTGATCGCCCTGCTCGACCCGCCCTTCGGCGACGTCGGCCTGAACGGCTGACCGGTCCCGCAGCTGCCGGCCGGTCCTGAGGTCACCCGTTGCCTGACGAGGCGCACCCCGCCCGTCCGGCGACCCCGGGCCCGCCGGGCCACGGCCTACCGCCCCCGCTCGCGCTCCTCCACATACGCGTTGTACGCGGCGACCTGCGCCCGCCGGGCCACCCGCTCCACCGGCCGCAGCGCCTCGCCCCGGGCCGCGATCTCCGAAGCGCTCACCGCGCCGCCGTGCCCGTTCTCGTACGCCACCGAGATCAGCAGCCCCACCCGCTGTGCCAGCTCCAGCACCCGCACCGCCCTCGGCGGATACCCCGGAGCCAGCACCTCGCGCCCCCGCTCCGCCCGTGCCCGGTACGCGTCCACCGCCGCCTCGGCCACCGGCCCCGAACCGGCCACGTCCAACCGCGACAGCACCGCCGTCGCCTCCCGCAAGCCTTCGGCGAGCTCCCGCTCCGCCTCGCTCAGCGACGGCACATCGGCCGGCGGCGCCTCCCGTACCGGCAGACAACGCCACACCACCTCGACGTGCAGATCCCCCTCCGGCCCCGCCGCACGCACCTCGGGAACCAGCCCGTACGGTGCGCCGAAGGCCACCACGGCCTCCTCGGCCTCCAGCGCCCGCGCGTTGAACTCCGGCGGACCGCTCAGCCCCAGCGGATGCCCGGGAGCCGGCAGCGCCACCCGGAAACCCGTCACCCCCAGACTCCGCAACCGCCCGAGCGCCAGCGTGAGCCCGACCGGCCCCGCCTCGCCCGGCACTCCCTCGACGCGGTGCACCGCGTCCTCCCCGACAATGGCGAGCGCCGCCTGGTCCGGCGACACCAGTCCCGCCAGAAGCGCGTTTCCCCAAGCGGCCAACAGCCCTGAGCGTGGTTCCGAAAGCATGGGAACAGCCTAGGGAACGGGCCCGGGGCCTGTCGTCGCACAGGCCCAGCGCCGGGAGCACTCGTATGGTGGCGTAGATTTCCCTGGGAGCTGTGCCCACAGGCACCGACGATCTCGACACTGCATGGGGAGACAACGCGCCATGAGCGATGTACTGGAGCTGGTGGACGTATCCGTGGTCCGCGACGGACGCGCTCTGGTGGACGACGTCTCCTGGTCGGTCAAGGAAGGGGAGCGCTGGGTCATCCTCGGACCGAACGGCGCCGGCAAGACCACTCTCCTCAACATCGCGTCCAGCTATCTCTTCCCGAGCACCGGCACCGTCAAGGTCCTCGGCGAGCAGCTCGGCGGCGTCGGGACCGACGTCTTCGAGCTCCGCCCCCGCATCGGCATCGCGGGCATCGCCATGGCCGAGAAGCTGCCCAGGCGCCAGACCGTGCTGCAGACGGTGCTCACCGCCGCGTACGGCATGACCGCCACCTGGCACGAGAACTACGAGGCCGTCGACGAGGAGCGCGCCCGCGCCTTCCTCGACCGGCTCGGCATGACCGAGTACCTCGACCGCAAGTTCGGCACCCTGTCCGAGGGCGAGCGCAAGCGCACCCTGATCGCCCGCGCCATGATGACCGACCCCGAACTGCTGCTCCTCGACGAGCCGGCGGCGGGACTCGACCTCGGCGGCCGCGAGGACCTGGTCCGCCGCCTCGGCCGGCTGGCCCGCGACCCGTACGCCCCCTCCATGATCATGGTCACCCACCATGTCGAGGAGATCGCCCCCGGGTTCACCCACGTCCTGATGATCCGCCAGGGCAAGGTGCTCGCCGCGGGCCCCATGGAGACCGAACTGACCTCCCGCAACCTCTCCCACTGCTTCGGACTGCCGCTCGTCGTCGAGCACACCGGCGACCGCTACACGGCCCACGGACTGCCGCTCTCGTAGGCACGGCCGGCGACAGGCCCGGGGGCCGGAGGGCCCGACGGGCGCAGTGGCCCGCTTGCGCCCTGTCCGCGAGGGCGTTCACGGTTCTACCATGACCACGTGGACATCGACGCGTGGGTGTGGTGGCTGATCGGCGCGGTGGGACTGGGCATCCCCCTCGTCATGACTGCGATGCCCGAGTTCGGCATGTTCGCCGTCGGAGCGGTCGTCGCGGCAGTGGTCGCGGCACTCGGCGGCGGCATCGTGGCCCAGGTGCTGGTATTCGTCGTGGTCTCCGTGGCGCTCATCGCCGTGGTCCGCCCGATCGCGGCCAGACACCGCGCCGACCGTCCCCAACTCGCCACCGGCATCGATGCGCTGAAAGGCCGTCAGGCCGTCGTCCTGGAACGGGTGGACGGCAGCGGCGGCCGGATCAAACTGGCCGGGGAGATCTGGTCAGCCCGAGCACTCGACGAGGGACAGAGCTTCGACCCGGGCCAACAGGTCGATGTCGTCGACATCGACGGAGCTACGGCAGTCGTCATGTGACCGAACCACCCACAAGGCAGAGCGTGTTCTGTCAGACTCGATGTCGATCATCATGAGATCGGAGCCGGTGCAGCATCCGGCTCCTTCCGCGAAATCGACCTCGATCATCGCGATCTGTCGGCAACCGAAGGGCAACGAGGAACACGATGCAACCGATCATCATCGTCCTGATCATTCTGGTGGTGCTCGTCTTCATCGCCCTGATCAAGACGATCCAGGTCATCCCGCAGGCCAGCGCCGCCATCGTGGAGCGCTTCGGCCGCTACACCCGCACGCTCAACGCAGGCCTGAACATCGTCGTTCCATTCATCGACTCCATCCGTAACCGCATCGACCTCCGTGAACAGGTCGTGCCGTTCCCGCCCCAGCCGGTGATCACCCAGGACAACCTGGTCGTCAACATCGACACCGTCATCTACTACCAGGTGACCGACGCCAGGGCCGCGACCTACGAAGTCGCCAGCTACATCCAGGCGATCGAGCAGCTCACCGTCACCACCCTCCGCAACATCATCGGTGGCATGGACCTGGAGCGGACCCTGACCTCCCGCGAGGAGATCAACGCGGCCCTGCGCGGAGTCCTCGACGAAGCCACCGGCAAGTGGGGCATCCGCGTCAACCGCGTCGAACTCAAGGCGATCGAGCCGCCCACCTCCATCCAGGATTCGATGGAGAAGCAGATGCGCGCCGACCGTGACAAGCGCGCCGCGATCCTCCAGGCCGAGGGAACGCGCCAGTCCGCGATCCTCACCGCGGAGGGCGAGAAGCAGTCCGCGATCCTGCGCGCCGAAGGTGAGGCCAAGGCATCGGCCCTGCGCGCCGAGGGCGAGGCCCAGGCGATCCGTACGGTCTTCGAGTCCATCCACGCCGGAGACCCGGACCAGAAGCTCCTCTCGTACCAGTACCTCCAGATGCTCCCGAAGATCGCCGAGGGCGACGCCAACAAGCTCTGGATCGTGCCCAGCGAGATCGGCGACGCCCTCAAGGGCCTCAGCGGCGCCTTCGGCAACCTCGGCAACGGCGCCCCGGGCTTCGATACGGGCAAGGAACGCCGGGAGCAACCCCCGGTCGACTGACGCGTACACGCCCCGTGCATGATCGGTGCACCAAGCACCGATCACGCACGGGGGATTCGCCATGAACATCTGGGAGATGCTCGCCGTCTTCGTTGCGGGCATCAGCGCTGGCACGATCAACACGATCGTCGGCTCGGGAACGCTGATCACCTTCCCCGTGCTCCTCGCCACCGGTCTGCCCCCGGTCACGGCCACTGTCTCCAACGGCCTCGGCCTGATCCCCGGCTCGGTCAGCGGCGCCATCGGCTACCGCAAGGAACTCGAAGGACAGGGCCGCCGCGTACTCAAGCTCTCCGTCGGCGCTCTCATCGGCGGCCTCACCGGCGCCACCCTCCTGCTGGCTCTGCCCTCCACGGCTTTCGAGACCATCGTGCCGGTCCTGGTGGCCCTGGCCCTCGTCCTGGTCATCCTGCAACCACGCATCAGCAAAGCGGTCCAGCGCCGACGCGAGCACAGCGGCACTCCCACCCGCTCCGACGGCGGACCGCTCCTGTTCGTCGGACTGATGCTGGCGAGCGTCTACGGCGGCTACTTCACCGCCGCCCAGGGGATCATCTATCTCTCCCTGATGGGCATGCTGCTCGACGACACCATGCAGCGCCTCAACGCCGTCAAGAACGTGCTGGCCGCCGTCGTCAACAGCATCGCCGCGCTCTTCTTCCTCTTCGTCGCGGACTTCGACTGGACGGCCGTCGTGCTCATCGCGGTCGGCTCCGCGCTGGGCGGTCAGATAGGTGCCAAGATCGGCCGCCGCCTCAGCCCCGTGGTCCTGCGCGTCCTCATCGTCGCGGTCGGCACGGCCGCCATCGTCCAACTGGTGCTCCGCTGACACATGGAAGCCCGTCTCCCCCGGAGACGGGCTTCCATCACGACGAAATGCGCAGGCCGACTACGCCGCGGCGCTCTCCAGCCACTCCGGCAGCTCCGTACGCTCATCGGCCCCCAGCGCCAGCAGCATCGCCTGCGCGGGAGACGGCACGAACGGCTGACGCAGCAGCGGCATCCCCGCCTGCTCCGGTGTCCGGGCCGCCTTGCGGTGATTGTCCTCGGCACAGGACGCCACCGTGTTGAGCCAGGTGTCCTGACCCCCCTGGGCGCGCGGTACGACATGGTCTACGGTGCTCGCCCGCCGCCCGCAGTACGCGCACCGGTGCTGGTCCCGTATCAGCACACCCCTGCGGGACCAGGGGGCATGTCTTCGGAACGGCACTCGTACGTACCGGCAGAGCCTGATCACCCGGGGCACCGGGATGTCCACGGCGGCGCCACGCATACGGAGATCGGGGTGCGACTGCTCGACGACGGCCTTGTCCTGCAGAATCAGCACCACCGCACGGTTCAGCGTCACCGTCGACAGCGGCTCGAAGCTCGCGTTCAGTACCAGCGTGTCCCGCATCTCGCCCACCTCCCGTGTGCCGCCCGCCCCCTGGCAGGCCCGGATCAACTCTGGCCGGGCAGGCCGTGATGGACAACGCATTAAAAAATGCCCTGCCCTGGTCTCTCCAGGACCAGGGCAGGGCAAACAGCGGGGGAACTCTCGGCTCGGCGGGATCCCGGGACAGGCCTAGGCGGGCCCCGTGTACTCACCGATCAGCTGAGCCCGGCCCAGCGTGTGGAACCGCAGATTGAACCCCACGACCGCGGGCGACGCATTGCTGTCGACCCCCAGCTTCTCGGTGTCCACCGCGTACACGGTGAACACATAGCGGTGGTTCTCCCCGGCCGGCGGCGCGGCACCGCCGAACTCCTTCGACCCGTAGTCGTTACGGACCTGTACGGCACCGGCGGGCAGCCCCTCGAACTTCCCGCTGCCCGCCCCGGCCGGCAGCTCCGTGACCGACGCCGGGATGTCGAAGAGCACCCAGTGCCAGAATCCGCTGCCGGTGGGGGCATCGGGGTCGAAGCAGGTCACTGCGAAACTCTTGGTCTGCGCCGGAAAACCTTCCCACCGCAGCTGCGGCGACGTGTTCCCGGCCGCGAACACCTGAGCGTCCGCCAGTACGGCGCCGGGAGCGAGATCCTCACTCACCACCGTGAACGAAGGCACCTCCGGATGGAAGTCGTGCGGCAGCGGCGCCCTCTTCGGCTCGGTCACGTCAGCACCTCTCCTGATCGCTGTACTGCAGTCGGCAGGTCTCCTGCCGACCCTAAGGGCTGTCGCGTGATCCCCGGTGGATCAGCGCGCGGCGTCGGATGCGGTGCATCGCAAGGCGGAGGGACGTCCGCATACTGGGTGTATGCGGACGTCCCGACAACGCCGCGAGGAGTGGGGTCTCCCCTGCTCGAGCGCAGCCGAGAGCTTGGGGAAGCAACTGGCGTCGCGCGCCCGCCGGGGATCACGCGACAGCCCTTAGGGCCTTCTCCGCCTTGCGGCGCACCGCACCGCCCCTGCTCCCTCATCCGGTCCGATCCAGACGAAAACCTAGAGCCAGTTGCGCTGACCGCCGACCTGGGCCAGCCACTGATTGAGGTACGCCGCCCAGTCGGTCCCCTGGAAGTCGTTCAGCCCGACCTTGAAGGCCCGGTACGAGTCGCTGCCCTCGCTGAAGAGACCCGGCTTCTTGTCCATCTCCAGGACGACATCCATCTCACGGTCGTCCGCGACGAACGTCAGTTCCACCTGGTTGAGACCGCGGTACTGCTGCGGCGGGAAGAACTCGATCTCCTGGTAGAACGGCAGCCGCTGACGCGTACCACGGATGTGACCGCGCTCCATGTCCGCGCTGCGGAAGCCGAAGCCGAGCTGCCCGAAGGCATCCAGGATGGCCTGCTGCGCCGGCAGCGGGTGCACATTGATCGGGTCCAGGTCGCCCGAGTCCAGCGCCCGCGCGATTTCCAGCTCGGTGGTCACACCGATGTTCATGCCGCGCAGGTGCTGACCGGCGAACATCGTTATCGGCGTCTCCCACGGGATCTCAAGCCCGAAGGGAACGACGTGCACGGCACCGGCCCGCACCTCGAACGCGCCACCGAGCCGCAGCTTGGTGAACTCGATGTCCTGCTTGGACTCCGTGTCCTGGCCCTCGACCTCGACCCGGGCCTGCAGCCCCACGGAGAGTCCCTCGATCTGCTGATCCACGGATCCGCCCTGGATCCGCACCTCACCCTGGACGACCCCGCCCGGTACGACGTTGAGCTCGGAGAGCTCGGTCTCCACCGAGGCGCCTCCGGCACCCAGGCTCGCGAGCAGCCGCTTGAAGCCCATGTTCACTCCTCCTTGGTCCTGACCCTTACATACGTGCCACGACCGTAGTCGGTTCCCGGTAGCCTCGACCGCCATGATCGAGGGCTTGGACCGTACGCCGCTCACACGCGACTTCTTCGACCGCCCCGTACTGGACGTGGCACCCGACCTCCTGGGCCGGACCCTGGTACGCGCCACACCGGACGGGCCCATCGAGCTGCGTCTCACCGAGGTGGAGGCGTACGCCGGCGAGATCGATCCCGGATCGCACGCGTTCAGAGGCCGCACCGCGCGCAACAGCGTCATGTTCGGACCGCCCGGCCACGCGTACGTCTACTTCACCTACGGGATGTGGCACTGCCTCAACCTGGTGTGCGGCCCCGAGGGCAGGGCCAGCGGGGTCCTGCTCCGCGCCGGAGACATCCAGGTCGGCGCCGAACTCACGCGCAAACGGCGAAACTCGGCTCGCAATGACAAGGAACTGGCCAAAGGCCCGGCCCGCCTGGCCACCGCCCTCGATATCGACCGAACACTGAACGGCACCGACGCCATCGCCCACCCCGGCGCCCCGCTGTCCGTGCTGCACGGCACCCCGCCACCACGTGACCAGGTACGCAACGGCCCACGCACCGGAGTGGGCGGCGACGGAGCCACGCACCCCTGGCGCTTCTGGATCGAAGGCGACCCCACGGTGAGTCCCTACAGGGCCCATGTGCCACGCCGCCGCGCAACTTGACTCGCCGTTGAGGGACACCTAATGTAGTCCGAGCCGCTTGAGACGGGCACTGCTGTCGGTACGGTCCATCGGACCGCATCCGAGCATCCTGGAGCGGCCAACCACTATCTACGAATCACCCTGGCGGGTGCGAATTCGGCATGCCGTAATTCAATCCCCTTGGCTCGATTATGAGTCGCTGAGGAAATCAGTTAACGTAGTGGACACGCCGAAAGGCAAAGGCCAATCCAACGGTCACTGGAATTCAAATTCGAACCGGAAACGGAACGAAAAAGAGTCTGGTAAGGTTGGAGCCGCTGAAAAGGGAAACGCGAAAGCGATGAACTGGAAAGCGAAGCAGGGCCCGCTTCGACCGGGAATCGGACACGAAAGAGTCTGATAGAGTCGGAAACGCAAGACCGAAGGGAAAAGCCCGGAGGAAAGCCCGAGAGGGTGAG
>NZ_JBSFET010000134.1:0-11463 GCF_053594575.1 Streptomyces sp. NPDC001880 | reverse complement strand
CACCCCCCAGGTCATCGACTTCGACAGGGGGCACACAGCCATACCGGACCCGGAGGCCAGGCGCCCCATTGCGGGGCACGAAAAAGGTAACGGGGCCGTCAGAACGCTACTGACGGGCTCGTGGTGGTCAAGCTCGGCACCTGGCTCGACAACGTCCGCAAACGCGCTGACAAGCTCGCCGAGCAACGCCGGACAGACCTCGATCAACTCGGGATGCGCTGGAGTCGGGGAATGTGCGGGAGGGGCGGGCGCTCGGGCCCGCCCCTTCTGCGTGCCGTGCTTCGTGGCCGGCTGTCTGGCCTGACGCCGTCCCGCCCCCTGCCCTGGGTGGTACCTCTCTCCCCGGCTATCGCGGGCAAAGAGGTGTCCGCGCGCCAGGGCGGCTTGCCCGCCGGGGCTGACCTGCGGAAACGGGCGGTGTCTGTTTTGGGTGGTTCACACCTGCGGTCCCCTGCCGGGTGCACCTCTCCAGCCCCCGGTACAGCCTTCTTCGAGAAATTGTCAAGAGTTGTGGATTGGGTCGTCGACGTCTACCGATGTTCCCACTCGGTCCGGGTGAGTTCGTACTCGACTTCACCGTGCTCGGAGCCCTCGATCGCCTCCGGCCAGTCCCCGGTGAAGTTCCGGACGAAGGAGAGCCCCGACTTCTCCATGACACGGCGGGAACGGGTATTGACGGCCATCGTGTTCGCCGTGACCCGCTCGACCTCCAGGTCCGTGAACCCCTTGTGGATCAGGGCCTGGGAGCCCTCGGTGGCGTAGCCGTGCCCCCATGCCGCCTGGTTCAAGCGGTAGCCGAGTTCGACCACGGCGGGGCTGTGCTCGTCCAACGGCCGGAACTCGAACCAACCCAGGAAAGTACCGGTGGTCTTCTCCTGTGCGGCCCAGTAGCCGCGGGTCTCCCAGCACGGGTAGTCGCGCAGGAGCCGCGGCAGGACTCGCGTCTCGATGGTCTCGCGGCTGGTAGGACGGCCTCCGTTGATGAAGCGCATGACCTCGGGGGCGTTGTCCAGGGCGAGCAGGTGGTCGGTGTCGGCCGTCGTGAACGCGCGCAGGACGAGCCGGTCGGTCTCCAGGAAGTTGGGCATGTCGCGATCTTCACCATGGGCTGGCGGGTCTGCCACCGGTTTTCCAGTTGGCGGCCATCGGTGGTGTTCAGGCCGCGCGGGCCGCCGATCGCTCGACGAGGATGCCCCGCTCGAAGCTGGCTCCGGCGCGGACCAGTGCGACGAGGTGCGGTGCGTTCACGGCCCGCCACCGCTGCTGGGCGGACTCCACCAGTTTGAAGACCATCGCCAAGGCGGCGGCCGCGCTGCCGGCGCCCTTGGTGACCTTTGTGCGGAGCCGGACCGTTGCGAAGGTGGACTCGATGGGGTTGGTGGTGCGCAGGTGGATCCAGTGCTCGGCGGGGAAGTCGTAGAACGCGAGCAGTTCGTCCGTGTCGTCGGTGATCTTCCTGACCGCTTTGGGGAACTTCGCCCCGTAGGTCTTCTCAAACGCCGCGACAGCCTTGAGCGCGTGGTCGCGGTCCTCGGCGTTGTAGATCTCCCGCAGGGCCTTCTTCGCCCCGGGCTGGGCCGACTTCGGCAAGGCGTTCGCGACGTTGGCGATCTTGTGAACCCAGCACCTCTGATGCCGTGCCTTGGGGAAGACCTCGGTCAGAGCCTTCCAGAAACCGAGCGCACCGTCGCCGACCGCCAGGACAGGGGCGCGCATCCCGCGCCGCTGACAGTCGCGCAGCAGGTCGGCCCAGGAGTCGGCCGATTCCCGGTAGCCGTCGCTCATGGCGATCAGCTCCTTGGTGCCGTCCGCGCGCACACCCATCAACACGAGCACGCACGACTTCGCCTCCCGCAGGCGTATGCGCAGATAGATGCCGTCGGCCCACACGTAGACGTAGTCACTGCCGGACAGATCGCGCTCGCCGAACGCCTGGTGATCGGCCTGCCACTGCTGAGTGAGCCGGGTGACCGTCGCCGGTGACAGGCCCGCCGAGCTGCCGAGGAACTGCTCAAGAGCGGGCACGAAGTCGCCTGATGACAGGCCGTGCAGGTAGAGCAGCGGCAGCACCTCGCTGATCTTCGGAGACTTGCGGCACCAGGGCGGAAGAATCGCCGAGGAGAACCGCTTGCGCTCACCCGTTGCCTCATCGATGCGCTTGTCGTTGACGCGCGGGGCCCGCACCTCGACGGCTCCCGCGGCGGTGGTTACCTTCCGCGGCTGGTGGTGACCGTTGCGGACCACGAGCCGGCGTCCCCGCTCGTCCGCCCCACGCCCTCAGCTGCGTGCTCGTCGCGAGAGGATGGTGTGGTGATCCGCTACGACACCGAGATACAGGCCCTTTACCGCCGCTATTGCCTCCCCGCGCGCCGCTACCTGAAGCTCGGCGGAGCGGTACTTCGCATGTCGCGCGAGGAGTACGAGCCGTTCGTTCAGCACCTGGCCGCTGATGCGAGGGCTGTTACCGATGCCGAGCTCACCATCCTCTTCGAAGGCAGCTGGCGCGAGCGGCGGACCGCGGCATGGCTCGCCGCCGTCTCGCGCCGTGACCACTTCCGTGAGCGTCTGGGTGCGCTGCTACTGGAGAGTGAGGTCTGCTGCGCGGGTGGGGCCTACTGTGTGGCACTGGCGAGTTTCGGCACCGCACGAGACGCCGACTTGCTTGCCGCTTACCTGGATCGCTACCTGCGTCGGCCCGATCTCGCCTACGACCAGCCGACAGCCATGGGCGCCCTGGCCTACACGGAGTCCGTCCTGCACGGCGACCGGGCCAGCCACCTCCTCCAGGAGGGCGGCCTGTGGCGGCAGTGGTTCCAGGACGCGCCCCACATGCACGGCGATGACGGCATCTCTAGCTACCTGGGCGGCATCCGCCTCGCCTGCGCCGTCATAGACGAATGTGCCGGCATCTGACCTCTTGGCTTCGTTCACTGCGAAGACTCTGGCTCAACGCCCGTGACGCGGCCACCCTCCGTCACGCCAGATCGTCGCGTTCGACGGCGAGGGGCGCAGTGACTTCGAGCGGCTGCAGTCCCGCACGGGCCTGGCCTCCGCGGCGAAGGCTGCCCGCACGGCCCAGCTCGAGTGGGCAAGCGGCGGTCGTAACGGGGTGGCGTTCCACGTCAGAGGAACCCAGTTCCCGCAGTACGCAGCTGCTGGTAGCCGGTCTCGATGTATCAGATGCCGCCCATCCCTCTGAGCCCCGAACGTCAGAGGCACGGGGCTGGGAGACCTGAGGCGGCTGACAGGCGCTCAGAGCGGTCCTCGGCTGGCTTCCGGGGTGATCACCACAAGGCGTTCACCGCCCTTTCGGGCTTCTCTCAGGAGATCGCGCCAGTCGGTGGCGGACAGCCAGTTCTTCTCCATGAGATGGGCAGTCCAGTCCAGGAGGTCGGCCCGGGTACGGAGCTTCCCGGCGGCAACGCGGTAATGGCTCCCGCCACGCTCCGGGTCGCATCCCTCGTGGCTGGCTCGCCAACGCGCCTGGTCCGGACCCTCCAGCAGCTCCGTGAGATCTATGCCGAAAGCCCCGTCGGCCCGGGTGCGCTGCGCCTTCCACTCCCGCTGAACCGCGTTCACTTCGGCGGTATCGGCCCACAGGTACCCGGCATCATCGGAAATCCTGTGTCCGCAGCCCTGGCACACCAGGAACAGTTCACGGGTTACGCGTCCTCCTTCGCAGCGTCGCCGTCCGCAGCATCCCACCAACCCGGCCGCATGCCCGTACGCCCTTCTGAACGACGCACGCAAACCGCCCCGGACTGGGAACCCGGGGCGGCCAACAGCGAGGAAGGGTGGCCTACGCGGCGAAGCCGATGTTGGTGACGTACTCGTACTGGCCCCACTGGGATCCGAGGTCGACGATGACGTCTTCCCAGGCGTCGTCCAGGCCCTGGTGGTCGCCGGCTGCCCAGGCCTCGACGATGCGGTCCCAGCGGCGGACGTTCATCGTGCGGTACTCCACCAGCCGCTGAAGCGGGCGCGGTACCTGCGACTGGTTCAGTGGGTGGATCTCCACCCGTGTCCCGCCGCCGGCGTTCAGGCGTCGCAGGAGGTGCCGGGCGACGTTGTGGCGGCGGACCTGGCGGTAGGCGGCGTCGATGCGTTCCAGGTTGGCGTTGGACGGCCGGCGCCGCTCCTCCAGCCACGCCTTCAGCGTCCGGTCGGTCACCGTCAGCCCGGCGTCGCGGGCCGCCTTGCGGCTGTGGTCGGTCCGGGTGAGGTAGTGCAGGCGGGCCATCAGGCCGCGCTTCACGGTCACCGGGGTGACGATGCCGTCCGCCAGCTCGTCGAGCTTGCGTGCGACAGCGTCACTGCCTTTGATGCCCCGGGCGCCGAACTTCCCGAAGTCGATCGTCCTCTCCGGCACGGATCTCCCCTTCCTCGTCGTGCGAACTGGTCTCTCATCAGCGAACGGATCCCCTGTACGCCCCCCTGGGCGGCGAACACGGACCGCGCCGCACCGGGCCCCGGCGTGGTTGATCGTCAGCGAGAGGCGCTCCCAGACCCCTTGAGGGGCGTTGGGGGCCCGGTGATCAGGTCTGCGACATGTCGATGAAGCGGGAGTAGTGCATCTGGGCGGCTGCTGTCACGGTTGCTGTCGGGCCGTCCAGCCGCGCCGGGCGGTGACCGGGGTGCTGATGCCGCCCGCGAGTTCGTCGAGCCGACGGGCGACCAGTTCGTAGCCCTTGGCGCCGCGGGCGCCGTACTTGCCGAACTCCCGTGTGCGATCAGGCATGTGTGTGGCTCCTTCCTCGAATCGACGACTTGTAGGATCTCGCGGCTCGTGTCATAGAGAACAGTCTTGACCAGCGAGTTTCTGCGCTGTCTCAGCCCGTGTCCGGGTGCCCGTGTCTCAGGTCCGTGGCATTTCTCCAGGACCGACATCAGGAGCCGTCCGCTCCGACCACTCGCGCACGGTCACGGCATGCTCTATGCGGCTGACGATGTCCTTCTTCGACGCCGTGTCCAAGGTCTCCGGGATCTTGTCGAAGGTACCGGGAAGGACATCGAGCAGACCCCAGATCTGTTTCCCGGTCCTGACGGTCAGCAGTTGCTGGCACCTCCACTGCAGCGGCCCTCGGGACGGTGTGTGAGCCGCTGCACGAGCGTAGGGAACAGGTAGTGCGTCGCCTCCGCGGCGAGGTGCTCTTGGAGCCAATCGACCGGGAGGCGCTGGCTGAGAAGCCGTATCCCAACCGATCTCGGATCGTGCAAGTCGAACAGGCGTTTCCGACGGATAGACCAGCTGGGACGCCCCTCAGGTCACACGACTCAGGGCGCAGCCGCCCGTTGGCGCCGTTCCGTTGGCGAGCCTGTCGGGAACCCATGTTGTCCGAGCCCCTTCAGACGTCCGCCGCGTGGACGTGCGGGGCCAGCTTGGCAAAGATGTCGGCTGGCGCGACGGCACCTCGACCCAAGTGGCGCTGATCTAAGGCACGGTGCCCGACCATGCCGCGCTGCTGCCGGTCATTGAGGTGTTCCATACGGAGCTGGCTGCGAGCTACCAGTATGCGTGAGGCGCTCGGCGAACCGGGCCACTGCTGGATAAACGAGGGCGGCGGCAAGAAAAATCACGGCGAGGCCGGTCCAACCGGGTCGGCCCGCCTCGACCACAAGCGTCACCAGCGGCGGTCCCACTACCTGCGCGGTGCTGAACCCCAGCCCGAACGTGGCGAAGTAGTCGCCCTGCCGTTCGTCCGGAGCCAGTGCATGTGAGACCCCCACGAGCCGGCGGAGCAGAACAGCTCTGCGGCAGTGATCGTCAGGACGGCGCCGAGCAGCAGTCCGAGCGCGACCGGCAGGGACAGACCGTTGTGGAATACCAGCAGGAACGCGCAACAGGCAACGACCGACAGTCCACCGAGACGACTGGCTCGCGCCGCACCGCGGACGTCCTCCGAGCCACGCGCGGCTGGAACTTGGAAGGCGATGACCAGCAGGGTGTTGAGGAGGGTGATGACGGCGACCGTCCAGTTCGGCACGCTTTCCGTGCGCACCACGATCAGCGGCAACCCCACGGTGGCAATGGCGGCGTTGAGCGCGAGAACGCCGGATATCGCAGTGATCGCCAGGAATCCTGGTGCACGCAACGCGCTGGGCTGGACCGCGCCCGCACGGGCCGTCGGCGCGCCATGTTCGCCACGCGGCAGTCTCGTGACCAGGTATGCCGACAGTGCGCTAGATGCCGCGCCAGCGAGCAGGAGTACGACGAATGCCGCCCGGGTTCCCACCGCAATTCCCAGTCCGCCGGCCGCCGAGCCGACGCTGACGCCGATGTTGAACATGGTGCGTGACTTGGCCTGGGCCTTGACCCGCTCATCCGGCGGTACGAACTCCGACAGTACCGCGCGGTTGACCGGCATCCCTGCAGCCAATACGGCGCCCAGTAAGACCGCCACCGTCATGAACATGAGGTGCCCGCTGATGAACGGGTAGCACATGAACAACAGTGCCTGCACAAAGCGCAGGATCAGTAGCACGCGCCGATGCCCGATCCGGTCGGCCAGCCGCCCGACCGGGACTGCGACAAGCATTCCGCTGAATGCGCCGGCGCCCAGGCCGATGCTCACGACCGAAGGATCCAGGCCGACGACTGTGGTGAGGAAGACGATGTTGGCCGTGCTGTACAGGCCGAACCCGAACGAGTACGCCGCCACCATGGTCAGGTATGGGCGTAGCGACACTGCGGGGAAACTCATTGGCTGAACCTTCCGTTGAGAATCAAGACACCTATTGGCAGCCTCGCAGCCCAGCAAGGACCGTTCTGCAGCAGGGCCCGGTCGACGAGCCGCACCCCGTGCAGGCCTCGGTCCGGGGCAATGGCTCACACGTCCCAGTCTCCCCCTTGGTACTGGTGTGGTCGCCGTGTTCCAGAGCCGTTCCTTTTCGCAGGTCAGGGGCCTTGTGGAACGGCCGGGACGGCGCGGTACGGCTGGAATGGCGATCAGGCTACCGGTGGGACAGTGGTACCCCGAATCTTCATCTCGTCGACGCCGCGAAGGCGCCGTGTGAACTGCCCTCCGGTTGTGCGCCGGTGGGTCTGACGAGAGGTGAAGACGTGGGCATCATCAGCAAGAAGACGGGGTTTCAGGCGGGTGCCATGGTGGCGGTCGCGGCCGCCGGGTTCGGCCTGATCAGCTTCTCCGGGCAGGAGCAGGCGCAGGCGTTGAGTCCGGCCGCGTACAGCGTGAAGGGGTTCGACACCAGCCATCACAACTCCCACCCGGTCCAGTGGTCGGCGTCCGTGAGGGCGGGGTATTCGTTCGTGTTCCAGAAGGCGACGCAGGGCACCGGTTACCGGGACCCGATGTTCGCGGGTGACTTCGCGGGGGCGTCGCGGGCCGGGCTGATGGCCGCCCCGTACCACTTCTACGACACCGGTTCCGGCGCCGCGCAGGCCGACCACTTCATCCGCACGGTCAAGGCCGCCGGCTACGACGGGAAGCGTCCGGGGCAGTTGCCGCCGGTGGTCGATCTGGAGAAGATCCGTGGCCGGTGCCCGTCCGGGGTGAACAACGCCCAGGTCGCCGACTTCCTGGCCAAGACCCGGCAGGCGTTCGGGGTGAACCCGATCGTCTACACCTCGAAGGACTTCGCCGACACCTGCCTGCGCGGCAACACCAGCGCCCTCGCCAACAGCCCACTGTGGCAGCCCCGCTACGAGAGCGGAACGCGTGAGCCCGCTCCGGTCGGCGGCAGGTACTGGTCGATCTGGCAGTACACCGAGAACGGGTCGGTACCCGGCCTGCGCGGCAGGGCCGACATCAACGTCTACAAAGGCACACTGACCCAGCTCCGCCAACTCGCCCACCTGGCTCCTGGCCAGACCCCCACCGGCCCCAGCACCGGAGCTGGTGCAGGGGCCGGGGCCGGTGCCGGGACTGGGGCGTCTGCTCCGTCCACGGCCGTCTGGCCGCTGCTCAAGAACGGGACGCGCGGCGTGAACGTCACCACCGCCCAGCACCTGCTGGCCGCGGCTGGCCAGTCCGTCACCGCCGACGGGATCTACGGCCCGAACACCCGGAACGCGACCATGACGTTCCAGCGCTCCCACAGCCTGACCGCCGACGGCATCATCGGCCCGAACACCTGGAACAAGCTGACCCGGACCGTGCGTACCGGTTCCAGCGGGCCGGCGGTCAAGGCCGCCCAGGCGCAGCTCGCCGGGTACGGCAACCGCATCGCGGTCGACGGGGCGTTCGGCCCGGCCACCCGGAACGCCACCACGGCGTTCCAGCGGTCCCACGGTCTGGCCGCTGACGGCATCGTCGGTCCGAAGACGTGGAACAAGCTGATCAACGGAACCAAGACCGCCCCGACGCAGCCCGCTCCGACCACGCCCGCTCCGGCGAACGGCAGGCTGACCCAGCGGCAGGCCCTCGCGCAGCTCGCCGCGGCCGGGATCAAGGCCCCGGTCGGCCGGACCTCCCTCGAAGGCGTCCGCGCCCGCACCATCCAGGGCGTCATCGCTCTGAAGAAGGCCAGCGGCGGCTGCACCATCACCATCACCGGCGGCACCGAGTCCGGCCACAGCACCAGGGGCCCCCGCTCCCACGCCAACGGCTACAAGCTCGACCTGCGCACCCGTGACGAGGGCCGCTGCGTGACCAACTGGATCAAGACCACCCAGCGCAAGGGCGCCCCCCGAGGCAACGACGCCCGCTGGCACGGCACCCTCAACGGCATCACCGCCGAATACGTCTACGAAATCCCCCGCAGCGGCGGCATCCACTGGGACATCACCTTCATCTAACCCCCGCGCTCGGCGTTCAGGCGTCGCAGGAGGTGCCCGGCGACGTTCTGGCGGCGGACCTGGCGGTAGGCAGCGTCGATGCGTTCCAGGTTGGCGTTCGACGGCTGGCGCCGTTCCTCCAGCCACGCCTTCAGCGTCCGGTCGGTCACCGTCAGCCCGGCGTCCCTGGCCGCCCGGCGGCTGTGGTCGGTCCGGGTCAGGCAGTGCAGGCGGGCCATCAGACCGCGCTTCACGGTGACCGGGGTGACGATGCCGTCCGCGAGCTCGTCGAGTCGCCGTTCGACACCGGCACCGAGGCCCCGGGCCCGAGTTCCGTTCCGGTCGACGAGCCGGATGCCGAGACGGTTCGCTGAGGCTGTTCTCGCCTTTGAAGTTACATATGATCAACTTGATCAACCCAACATATTTGAGGGCCAGTTCGGCCCAGGAATGGAGATTTTGCTGTGAGCAGGCGAGCCTGGAGAACCATTTTGCTGCCGACGGTGGCATGTCTGCTGCTGGCCGGCTGCGGGGGAGAGGACACTTCGGGTACGTTCCCCGCCGGGGCTGGAGAGGGGCCCATGGACGGAGATGTTGTTGCCGAAGCCCCGAAGCCTCCCCAAAGTCCGGAGGAGTCCTACCGGGCCTTCGTCCGGGGGCTGTACGCGGGAGACGGCGCGGCCGTGTGCCGGCTCGCCGATTCCACTCCCTCGGCGCAAGATCGGCTCCTGCGATCGTTCTACACGGCACTTGACCTGAGATCTGAGGGGAGATCGCCGCTCTGCGAGGACGCGGTCTCCTATTACGTGCAGGAGAAGAAGCTCACTCCGCTTCCAGAAGGCAAGGACATCCCGATCTACGGGAAGGTGAAGTACACCAACGACAAGGCCAACCTGAGCGGCTGCTACGAGAAGCCTGCCGGAGGCTACGACAGGAACCTGGGCAACTTCGAGTGGAGTAAGAAGTCGGACGGCTGGGTCATCGACTGGATGGACTTTACGACCGGCTGCGGCGGCTGATCTACCCCGGGTGCATATCGAGGCACCCGCCGCGGCGGTTGGTGTGTCAGGCAGCAGCGAACTTGCACTTGGCGATGGTGCTGGCCAGCCGGATGGTGAATGTGTGGGGTGGCGGCAATCGGTCCCGGTGAGACCCGAGAGGCGGCTGCTGCTCCTCACCGTCCCTGGGCCAATGCGGCCCCAGGCCAGACCATGGGACGGGCCGGGCAAGCGGCACGCGCAGAGGGCTTCTTCCTGCCCGGTTCCCCACCCGCATTGGCAGAGAAGATGCCCTTCCTGGGGTGGTCCGGTCGTCTGCCTCTCATCCCTCGAACCATCCGTCAGGAGCTGGGCCGGGCCCCTGCCCGGCCGCGCGTGACCCCGCCAACGCGCGAGAGGGCACGGGCAGCACCCGATCCCGCGATGCGCTCCCGTACGCCCCGCCCTCCCACCCTGCGAGGGATGTCGCAGGGGTTGGCGCAGGAGATCCCCGGCCGGGCCGCTCCCGCCCCGCTCGCCGCAGCGCTGGCAGAGCGGGGCGCGAGCGGCCCGTCTTCCTGGTCCAGGAGCAGCGTGCATTGGGGGTGCGTCCATCCGCGGCTTCTTTGTGCCGTCACGCCGTCGTTACGGCGTGACGGCAGCAGTGCTTTGAGCTGGTGGTTGGATCGCCTGTTTCAGTGTCCGCAGCCGGACGTGGGGGTGTCGAGGTATTTCCAGGTCTGGGGTCCGACCTGGCCGTCGACGTTGAGACCGCTGCAGCGTTGGACGGCGCGTACGGCGAAATCGGTCTTTTCTCCGAAGTTGCCGTCGCCGGTGAGCGTGTAGTCGTAGTTGGCGTTCAGCAGGCACTGGATCTGCTTCGCCTTCGAGCCGACCATGTCCTTGGCCATGACCTGGGTACGGTCCGAGTTGTAGTTGCAGCTGGCGCGGCCGGCGGCGCCGAGCGCAGCGGCCTCACCGGGCGAGGCGGCCGTACCGGGCGAGGCAGAAGCAGAGTCTGGGGAAGAGGTCTGGCCTTGGCTGAACTGCTGGGGCGCGGTGGCTCCGTGTTCGTGTCCTCCTCGCCCGTGGACTCCTGGTCCTGGTCCTTGTTCTCCTCGTCGTCCTTCGGTGCCTTGGTCGGTGGGGTGGTGCTCTTCGAGGGCAGGGGGGTTCGTCGACTACTGGTTGGTCGTCGCCGGGTCGGTTGTCGCCGCCGGTCTCGGGCTGGGAGACGGTGGAGTCCTTCGTTTCGTGGACCGAGTACCAGCGTCCGACCAGCAGCAGCGCGGTGAGGGCGGCGGCGATCAGCGCGAGGGTTTTGATCCGGCTCCGCGAGGCAGCAGCCGGCCTCACTGGTGCGGCCGTACCGGGCGTGGACGGTTCAGGGGCCGGGCTGGCCGCTGCGGGCTTCGGAGTTGCAGTGCCGGGAGCAGGGGCCGGGGCGGTCGGCGGCACGGGGGCCGGGGCCGTCGGTGGCAACTCTTCCTGGATGCGGCGGGCCCGGTCGGCGGCGTCCCAGAGGCCGAGCAGGGTGTTCTTGTCCAGGCGGCGGCGGGAGCAAAGCCGTTCCACGGCTGCGCGGGGTGGGAACGCGGTGCCTTTGAGGACCCGGTTCCACGAGGAGCGGGAGTAGCCGGTGTCGTGGGTGAAGGCATCCAGGGAGAGGTTCTTGGACTCCTTCACCTGCCGCAGTGCCTGGAGCAGTGCGGTTACTTCCGGCGGTGGCTGTGCGGGTGGGTGGTCGCCTTG
>NZ_JBSFET010000133.1:0-11524 GCF_053594575.1 Streptomyces sp. NPDC001880 | reverse complement strand
CACGCGCCCCGCGCCGGTGACCACCTGGCGGGAGACGTCCGGCACCGACGCGGCGATGGTCGCTCGTGTCCCGCCCGCGCAGTGCACCCGCGCGACGCCGGGCCGCACCTCGCCCAGCCGTTTCGGCCGCTCGTGCAGGGGGATGTGCGCCGCCCCCGCTATCTCACCCGCGTGATGCCCGGTGTTCCGGCGCGCCATTGAGTGCGACCGGGGCCCTCGCCCCGCTCCCCGGTGAAGGCGGCCACGTCGTGGCCCTCCTTGGCCGGTACGTAGGACGTGTGGTTCGGGTTCCGGGCTCCATTCGGCATTCCGGCTCTGCATGTTCGGCTTCACCCATGCACGGGTACGGCTTCTGGAGGAAAAACCGCAGGTCCACGTGTTGACGTTGTCCAGACCATTGACATGTAAGCGCCACGCTGTTGAATTCGGTGTTGTTGTGTTGCGCGACTCTGCTGACTTGAGTGATCAATGGAGGACTAGTGACGCCTCGCCCACCCCGTCTCACCGCGCTCGGCACGGCGGCGGCCCTGCTCGTCGGAGGTCTGCTGACCGCCGTGCCGTCGGCCCAGGCAGCAGGCAGTGCCCGCGCCGACACCCCTGCAAAGGGCGCAGCCGCCCGACCGGCCCCTGCTGTCGCACCGACCCCGCAGTCCGTGAAGACCCGGGCCGACCGGATCACCATCAGCTCGACCGTCACCGTGGTGGCGAGCGGGACCTCCGACGAATCCGCCGTCCAGGTCGTGGAGAGCGCGCTGCGCCGGGCCGGTGCCCAGCGCGTCGTGCGCGGCGACAGACCCGGCCGGAGCGGGCTCACCGTCCATGTCGGTGACCCTGCCGCGCTTGCCGCGCAAGGGATCGACGGCCCGTCCGCGCTGCCGGCCGAGGGCTATGTGCTCGGCATCGGCGCCGGCCGCATCGTCCTCGCGGGCAAGGACGCCACGGGCACCTACTACGCCGCGCAGACACTGCGTCAGATCCTGCCGCACGAGAAGCGTCCGGGTGCCCGGGTCGCCGGGCTCGCGGTGCGCGACTGGCCCGGCACCGCGCTGCGCGGTGTCATCGAGGGCTTCTACGGCACTCCGTGGTCGCACGAGGCCCGGCTCGACCAGCTCGACTACTACGGCGAGCACAAGATGAACATCTATGTGTACTCGCCGAAGGACGACGCGTACCTCCGCGCGAAGTGGCGCGACGCCTACCCGGCCGACCAGCTGGACCGGATCAAGGAGCTCGCCGACCGGGCCGCGCAGCGGCACGTGGAGTTCACCTACGCGCTCTCGCCCGGACTCTCCGTCTGCTACAGCTCGGACGCGGATGCCAAGGCGCTGACCGAGAAGTTCCAGACCATCTGGGACATCGGCGTGCGCACCTTCGCCGTACCGCTCGACGACATCAGCTACACCGACTGGAACTGCGCCGAGGACAAGGCGAAGTGGGGGACCGGCGGCGGCGCCGCGGGCGCGGCGCAGGCGTATCTGCTCAACCGGGTCAACAAGGAGTTCATCGCCACCCACCCGGGCGCCCAGCCGCTCCAGATGGTCCCGACCGAGTACTACAACGTCTCCGCGTCGCCGTACAAGAAGGCGCTGTCCGAGCAGCTCGACCCCAATGTCCTGGTCGAGTGGACGGGCGTCGGCGTCGTCGCGCCGACCATGACCGTCGCGCAGGCGCAGGCCGCCCGCACGGTCTTCAACCACCCGATCCTGACCTGGGACAACTACCCGGTCAACGACTACGCGACCAACCGGCTGCTGCTCGGCCCGTTCAGTGGCCGGGAGAAGGGCCTGCCCGGCGAACTGGCCGGGATCACGGCGAACCCGATGATCCAGCCGTACGCCTCGAAGATCGCCCTGTACACCGTCGCCGACTACGCGTGGAACGACGCCGCCTACGACCCCCGCACCTCATGGGGCGAGGGGCTGAAGGAGTACGCGGGCGGCGACCCGCGCACCCAGCAGGCACTGCGGGCCTTCGCCGACGTGAACTACAGCTCGGCCCTCAACAAGGACCGGGCCCCCGAGCTGGCGGCGGCCTTCGCCCGCTACTGGAAGTCCGGTGACGCCGCCCGGCTCACCTCCGTGCTCGGCGCACTCGGCTCGGCCCCCGACAGGCTGCGCGCCGGCCTCCCGGACCGCGGCTTCGTCGCCGACGCCGCCCCCTGGCTGGACGCCACCGGCGCCTGGGCCGACGCCGCCCGCACCGCCCTGCGCATGGTCGAGACGGCCCGCGCCGGAAAGGGAGCCCAGGCCTGGGAGCTGCGGCAGCAACTGCCCGCACAGCTCACCGCGGCAAAGTCCTTCACGTACACCGGGCTCGACGGACGCAAGGTGCCGGTCCTCGTCGGTGACGGCGTCCTGGACGGGTTCGTCGACGCGGCCGAGGCCGAGTACGACCGGATCCTCGGCGTGAGCGGCAGGCCCTCGGCCTCGACCGGCCTCGGTACATACCAGAGCAACACCGTGGCCCGGATGCTGGACGGCGACGACTCCACCTACTTCTGGAGCGACGGAGCGCCCGCCGCGGGCGACGCGGTCACCGTGGACCTCGGCCGGGTCCGGGACATCGGCACCGTCACCCTCGCGATGGCCAAGCCCGGCAGCGCCGAGGACTACCTCCACCAAGGGGTGCTGGAGTACTCGGCCGACGGGCAGAGCTGGCAGCAGCTCACCGCCTTCTCCGGAAAGCCGGACGTCACCGCGACCGCACCTGCCGGAACGAAGGCGCGCTACGTACGGGCACGGGCGACCGCCGGCCAGGAAAACTGGCTGGTGGTAAGGGAGTTCAGCATCCCGACGGACCAGGGCGCGGTGACCGGTGGGCCGCCCGCCGCGGCCGGATCCTCGCTGCGCGCGGCGTCCGACGGCGACCCGGGCACCGTCTACCGGGCAGCCCGTGCCCCGGAGGCCGGGGAGACGCTGGAGCTGGGGCTCGTCGCCGCACGTGCCGTGCCCTCCGTCACCGTCCTCCAGCCGGCCGGGTCCACGGCCCGCGCCGACATCCAGTTGCGGGGAACCGGCGGAACCTGGCAGACCGTCGGCGCGCTCGACGGCCCGTACACCCGGGTCGACACGGCGGGCCGCACGGCCGACGCGGTGCGGCTCGTCTGGCACGCCGGGTCGGTGGCACCGCAGATCGCCGATGTGGTGGTGGCCGGCCAGGACTGAGGCCCGCACCCGGATCCGTCACCGCGCCCGGTCCGGCCCGAAGCTCCTTCGGGTCGGACCGGGCGCACCCATGTCCGGGCACGGCCGGAACCGGGCCCGGCGAGTTGTTCCCAGAGCGACAAGCGACCGCTTAGTATGCGCCGGAGCAGTGGTAATGCCGACAGTGTTGTGGAGGCCCCTCATGCAGGCATGGCGTGTGCACCGTAACGGCGAGCCGAGCGAGGTGATGCGGCTGGAGGAGACGGACAGGCCCACGCCCGGCGACGGGCAGGTGCTCGTCGAGGTGCTCGCGGCGGACATCAACTTCCCCGACGCGCTGCTCTGCCGCGGCCAGTACCAGGTGCGGCCGCCGCTGCCCTTCACCCCCGGCGTGGAGATCTGCGGCAGGACTCCGGACGGGCGGCGGGTGCTCGCCAACCCCGCCCTGCCGTACGGCGGGTTCGCCGAGTACGTCGTCGCGGACGAGGCGGCGCTGCTGCCCGCACCGGACACCCTGGACGACGCCGAGGCCGCCGCCCTGCACATCGGCTATCAGACCGGCTGGTTCGGCCTGCACCGCAGGGCGCACCTCCGGGCGGGCGAGACCCTCCTGGTCCACGCGGCGGCCGGCGGGGTCGGCAGCGCCGCCGTCCAGCTCGGCAAGGCCGCCGGAGCCACCGTCATCGGCGTGGTCAAAGGCCCCGGCAAGGCCAGGACCGCCACCGAACTCGGCTGCGACATGGTCATCGACCGCCAAAGCGAGGACATCGTCGCCGCGGTCAAGGAAGCCACCGGCGGTCGCGGCGCCGACGTGGTCTACGACCCGGTCGGCGGCGACGCCTACGCCAAGTCCGTGAAGTGCGTCGCCTTCGAGGGCCGGGTTCTCGTCGTCGGCTTCGCGAGCGGTGTCATTCCCGCCCCGGCACTGAATCACGCGCTCGTCAAGAACTACTCGATCGTCGGACTGCACTGGGGCCTCTACAACACCAAGGACCCGGGCGCCGTCCGCGCCTGCCACGACGAGCTCACCCGGCTCGCCGCGCAGGGCACCATCAAGCCGCTGATCAGCGAACGCGTCGGGCTGCCCGGGGCCGCCGACGCCGTCCAGCGGGTCGCCGACGGCACCAGCACCGGCCGGATCGTCGTCCTCCCGGCAGGAGCTGCCCGATGACCGTGCCCGACGCGGCCGAACTCCGCCGCCGCACCCAGGACCTGCTCGTCGCGCACCCGCCGGCCACCACCGGCAGTACCGAATTCCTCAAGGCCCGCTTCGACGCCGGACTGGCCTGGGTGCACTACCCGGCCGGACTCGGCGGTCTCGACGCGCCGCGCTCCCTGCAACCCGTCGTCGACGCCGAACTCGCCGCGGCCGGCGCCCCCGACAACGATCCGCGCCGGATCGGGATCGGCCTCGGCATGGCCGCCCCCACCATCCTCGGCTTCGGCACCGACGAACAGAAGAGGCGCTTCCTGAGGCCGCTGTGGGTCGGCGAGGAGGTCTGGTGCCAGCTCTTCAGCGAACCGGGCGCCGGTTCCGACCTCGCGGCCCTCGGCACCCGCGCCGTCCGTGACGGCGAGGACTGGGTGGTCGACGGGCAGAAGGTCTGGACATCCAGTGCCCATCTGGCCCGCTGGGCGATCCTCATCGCCCGCACCGACCCGGACGTGCCCAAGCACCGCGGCATCAGCTACTTCATCTGCGACATGACCGACCCCGGCGTCGAGGTGCGGCCGCTGCGCCAGATCACCGGCGAGGCGGAGTTCAACGAGGTCTTCCTGACCGGCGTACGCATCCCCGACAGCAGGCGCCTCGGCCCCGTCGGCGAGGGCTGGAAGGTCGCGCAGACCACGCTGATGAACGAGCGGGTCTCCATCGGCGGAGCACGCGTCCCGCGCGAGGGCGGCATGATCGGCCCGGTCGCCCGCACCTGGCGCGAACGCCCCGACCTGCGCACCCACGACCTCCACCAGCGCCTGCTGACCCTCTGGGTCGAGGCCGAGGTGGCCAGGCTCACCGGCACCCGGCTGCGCCAGCAGCTCGTCGCCGGGCAGCCCGGCCCCGAAGGCTCCGGGATGAAGCTCGCGTTCGCCCGGCTCAACCAGGAGATCAGTGGACTGGAGGTCGAACTGCTCGGCGAAGAGGGGCTGTTGTACGGCGACTGGACCATGCGCAGGCCGGAGCTGGTCGACTTCACCGGACGGGACGCCGGCTACCGCTATCTCCGCTCCAAGGGCAACTCCATCGAGGGCGGCACCAGCGAGGTGCTGCTCAACATCGTCGCCGAGCGTGTCCTCGGCCTGCCCGCCGAGCCGCGCACCGACAAGGACGTCGCCTGGAAGGACCTGGCCCGATGACCGCACCGACCGAAGAGAACCAGGCGCCCGATCTGCTGTACTCACAGGCCGAGGAGGATCTGCGGGCGGCGGTGCGTGCGCTGCTCGCCGACCGGAGCGACGCGCCGGCGGTGCTCGCCCGTGTCGAGTCCGACACGCCGTACGACCCGCGGCTCTGGAAGGCCCTCGCCGCCGACATCGGCGCGGCGGGGCTGCTGGTGCCGGAGGAGTTCGGCGGGCAGGGCGCGAGCCATCGTGAGGCCGCGGTGGTGCTGGAAGAGCTGGGCCGCGCGGTCGCACCCGCGCCCTTTCTGGCCGGCGCGGTCGTCGCCACGGAGACGCTCCTCGCGCTGGGGGCGCCCGACGGGCCGGTTGCCGCGCTCCTCGGCGACCTCGCCGCGGGCCGCAGGGTCGCGGTCCTCGCCGTGCCGTTCGCCGCCGCGTCGCCCGACGCCGTTCAGCCGGCCGCTGTCGTGGCCGGGAGGGTGGAGGGGACGGTGACCGGCGTCGCCGACGCCGCCATCGCCGATGTGCTGCTGGTGCCGAACACCGACGGCCTGTACGCGGTCGAGACCGGTGCCGACGGGGTCGCCGTGGAGCCCCTGGTGCCGCTCGACCTGACCCGCCCGCTCGCCACCGTCACCCTCGCCGGGGCTGCCGGAACCCGCCTGGCCGACGGTGCGTCAGCGGTCGCCGCCGTGCGCCGGGGACTGCTGGCGGGCGCCGGACTGCTCGCCTCCGAACAGCTCGGAATCGCCGAGTGGTGCCTGGACGAAACAGTCCGCTACACCCGTGAACGACACCAGTTCAACCGGCCCGTAGGCTCGTTCCAGGCGCTCAAGCACCGCATGGCGCAGCTCTGGCTGGAGGTCGTGTCGGCCCGCGCCGCAGCGCGCAACGCCGCGGACGCCCTTGCGACCGGCAGCCCCGACACGCCGTTGGCCGTGGCCGTCGCGCAGGCGTACTGCTCGGGGGTCGCCGTGCACGCCGCGGAGGAGTGCGTCCAGCTGCACGGCGGGATCGGCATGACCTGGGAGCATCCGGCGCACCTGTATCTCAAGCGCGCCAAGGCCGACTCGATCGCGTACGGCACGGCCGGGCGGCACCGCGAGACCGTCGCCGAACTCGTGGAGCTGCTCGCGCCGTAGCGGGGGAGAAGGAACGGCCCTCAGCAATGCGGGACTTGGGAGCGGAGGCGTGCGAACACGCGCCTCCGCTTCTGCGTCTCCGCATGCGGCGGGGTATCGGGCATCCCTTTACCTGTTGTTTAATTGCGACTGTTTCGCAATAACGTTTGATCTTCAGTAAGGGGTGTGCGGGGTATGACGGCCCGATCGATACGGGGAGCGGTCGCCGCGACACTGGCGACCGTGCTGTCGCTGACCGCGGCTGCCTGTTCCCAGCCGGGTGGCCCGGACGGCGGTGGCTCCGGGTCGGGTACGGGGGACTCGGCGGTGGTCGGCATCGCCTACGAACCCGACAGCCTCAGCCCGCTGCTCGGCTACGGCAAGGACGGCAACTCCAAGATCTTCGACGGGCTGCTCGCGCTCGACGCGAACATGGAGCTCCGGCCCGCGCTGGCCACCGCCCTGCCCGAGGTGAGCGAGGACGGACTGACGTACACGTACAGGCTCCGCAAGGACGTGAAGTTCAGCGACGGGCACCCGTTCGGCGCCAACGACGTCGTCTTCACATACCGCACCATCCTGGACGAGAAGACCAACAATCCGTCCCGGACCGAACTCGACGCGGTGAAGAGCGTCGAGGCGGTCGGCGACGACACCGTGGTCTTCACCCTCAAGTACCCCTACGCTCCCTTCGCTCAGCGCACCGTCCTGCCCATCGCCCCCGAACACGTCGCAGGCGAGCAGGACGTCAACACCGGCGCCTTCACCACGCACCCCATCGGCACCGGACCCTACGTCCTCACCAACTGGTCCAAGGGCGAGAAGCTGAGCTTCAAGGCCAACCCCGACCACTGGGGCGGCGCACCGAAGGTGAAGAAGTTCACCATGGCGATCATCAAGGACGACGACGTACGCGCCACCCGGCTGCGCTCCGGCGAACTCGACGGAGCGATCCTGCCACCCAACCTGGCCGAGGGCTTCGGCCGTGACAGCGGCATGCGGACGTACGCCGCCACGACGTACGACTACCGCACCGTGACCCTGCCCACCCACAACAAGGTCACGGGCGACACAGCGATCCGCCGCGCCCTCGATGTCGCCGTCGACCGGAAGGTCATGGTCGACTCCATCCTCAACGGCGAGGGCCGGCCCGCCTACGGGCCCGTCCCCACCGACAGCGAGTGGTTCACCAAGGGCACCGAACGCCCCCACGACCTCGCCGCCGCGAAGAAGATCCTCGACGACGCCGGATGGAAGCCGGGCAGGGACGGCATCCGCGTCAAGAACGGTGTTCGCGCCGAGTTCCCGCTGTGGTACCTCTCCGGCGACAAGCTTCGTCAGGACCACGCACTCGCCTATGCCTCCGACGCCAAGAAGGCCGGTATCGACATCACCACCAAGGCCGGGACCTGGGAGGTCATCGAGCCCCGGATGAAGCAGGACGCGGTCCTCGCGGGCGGCGGATCGCCCGCCGACCCCGACTTCGACCAGTACACCCTGCTGAATTCCTCGCTCGCGGGCGACGGCTTCAACAACATGGCGTGGTACGACAACAAGGCCGTCGACCAGGCTCTCGAAACAGGTCGCAGAAGCGGCGACGAGGCCGAACGCAAGGCCGCCTACGACACCGTCCAGCGTGAACTGGTGAAGAACCCCGGCTACACCTTCCTCACCCACATCGATCACCTCTACGTCGTGAAGGACCGTTTCGGGGCGCTCACCACCCAGGTCGAACCGCACGACCACGGCCTGGCTTCCGGTCCGTGGTGGAACGTCGAGGACTGGACGCCGAAGAAGTGAGCCACCGCCTCCCCTGGGGGCCGATGGCCAGGATGGCGGGACGGCGGGTACTGTTCGCCGTCCCTGTCCTGGCCGCCGTGACCTTCGGCGTCTTCGCGGTCGCCGCCGCCTCCCCCTTCGACCCCGTCAAGGCCTACGCGGGCACTGCGGGCCTCACCGCCTCGCAGGAGAACCTCGACCAGCTGCGGGTCAACCTCGGCGTCGACCAGCCCCTGGTGACCCGCTGGTGGAACTGGCTGACCGCCGCGCTGAGCGGCGACCTGGGCGACTCCAGCGTGATGCGCCAGCCCGTCGCCGACGTCATCGTCGAGCGTCTGGGCTGGTCCGTTCTGCTCGCCGCGACCGCCTTCGCCGTCGCCGTACTGCTCGGCACGGGGCTCGGCGTCCTGGCCGCCCGCAGGCCCGGCCGTCTGCTCGACCGGTGCGTCGGCTCCGCCGCGTACACGCTCGAAGCCGCCCCGGCCTTCTGGCTCGGACTGCTCGCCATCTGGTTCTTCGCCGTGGAGCTCGACGTGCTCCCGGCCGGCGGTCTCACCGACGCGGCCAGCGACACCGTCACCTTCGACCAGGTCGCCACCCACCTGGTGCTCCCCGCCGCCGTGCTCGGGATCTCCCAGTTGCCGTGGTTCTTCCTCTACGTGCGCCAGGGCGTCGTGGACGCGCTCGGCGAGGACCCGGTGCGCGGCGCCCGCGCCCGCGGACTGCGCGAACGCACCGTGCTGCTCGGCCACGCACTGCGCTCCGGGATGCTGCCGATGCTCACCCTCATCGGCTCCCGCGTCCCCGAACTCATCACCGGCGCCCTGCTCGTCGAGACCGTCTTCAGCTGGCCGGGCATCGCCGCCGCCACCGTGCAGGCCGCCACCTCCGTCGACTTCCCGCTGCTGGCCGCGCTCACGGTGCTGGCCACCGTGGCGGTCCTCCTCGGCAACCTCCTCTCCGACCTGCTGTACGCGATCGCCGACCCGAGAGTGGGCTTCGATGGCTGACACCGCCCTCGGGCACCCGCTGCGCACCACCCGTCGCATCCGTGTGATCGCTTCCGCCGGGATCGTCGCCGCGGTGCTGCTCGCGGTCCTGCTCGTGCCGCCGCTGGTCCAGCTCGACCAGCAGGCCGTCGACCTCTCGGCCAAACTCCGGCCACCGTCCTGGGAGCACCCGTTCGGCACCGACGACGTCGGTCGCGACCTGCTGCTGCGCTGCGTCTACGGGCTTCGCGTCTCGCTGCTTGTCGGTATCGTCGCCGGGCTCACCGCCACCGTCATCGGGACCGCCGTCGGTGCGCTCGCCGCCGCGTTCGGGGGCTGGACCGACCGGGTCGTCATGCGGCTCGTGGACACCTTCTCGTCCGTACCGCACCTGCTGCTCGGTATCTTCATCGTCGCCATGTTCCAGCCCGGTGTCGGACCGGTGATCGTGTCCGTCGCCCTCACCCACTGGATCTCGACGGCCCGGATCGTCCGCTCCGAAGTGCTGTCGCTGCGCTCCCGCCCCTTCATCGACGCGGCGATCTCCGGCGGGGCCTCACGCGGACGCGTCGTCGTCCGGCACCTGCTGCCCGCGGTGCTTCCGCAGGCGGGCCTCGCCGCGGTGCTCATGGTGCCGCACGCCATGTGGCACGAGTCCGCGCTCTCCTTCCTGGGCCTCGGACTCCCCACCCACCAGGCGAGCCTCGGCAACCTCGTGCAGACGGCGCGCGGTTCGCTGCTCGCCGGGGACTGGTGGCCGACGCTGTTCCCCGGCCTGTTCCTGGTGATACCGACCCTCGCGCTGGCGGGCCTCGCCGGCGCCTGGCGGGAGCGGATCAACCCGCGCCGCCGATCGGAGCTGATGCTGTGAAGAACGACCCCGGCCCGAAGGCGCCGGTCCTCTCCGTCCGCGGCCTGTCCGTGCGCTTCCGGATGCGGGGCGGCCGGCACATCGAAGCCGTCACCGACGCGCACTTCGACCTCGCTGCAGGGGAGTGCCTGGCCCTGGTCGGTGAGAGCGGCTGCGGCAAGTCCGTCCTGGCCTCGGCGCTGCTGGGACTGCTTCCCGGCAATGCGCGGACCTCTGGCTCGGCGCTGCTCGACGACGGTACCGATCTCCTCGGCGCGAGTGAGAGGAGCCTCGCCCGTACGGTACGGGGCCGCCGCATCGGACTCGTACCGCAGAGCCCCGCCGCGCACCTCACCCCGGTCCGCACCGTGCGATCCCAGCTGGAGGAGACCCTCCGCGAACTGACCGGTGCCCGCAGGCCCGCCCTGCGCCCCGCGGCCGAACGGGCCGCGGCACGAGCCTCGTTCCCGGCCGGGCACCTCGACAGCTACCCGCACGAACTGTCCGGCGGCCTCGCCCAGCGTGCCGCGACCGCGCTCGCCCTGATCGGCGACGCCCCCCTGCTCCTGGCAGACGAGCCCACCACCGGACTCGACCGCGAACTGGTCGAGCGGACCGTCGACGAACTGCGCCGCCACACCGACGGGGGCCGGGCGCTGCTGATCATCACCCACGATCTCGCGGCGGCCGAGCGGATCGCCGACCGGGTCGCCGTGATGTACGCGGGCCGCATCGTCGAACTCGCCGACGCCGAGGGGTTCTTCGGCGAGCCCGGACCGCGCCACCCGTACGCACGCGGCCTCCTCGACGCCCTGCCGGAGCGCGCTTTCGTCCCGATTCCCGGAATGCCGCCCGAACTCGGGGCACTTCCCGAGGGGTGCGCGTTCGCGGCCCGCTGCGGGCGGGCGGACGACAGGTGTTCCGTACTGCCCCCGTTCGACGGCGCTCTCGCCTGCCACCACGGTGTGCGGGCGGACGGACAGGAGCCGGTCCGTGCTTGAACTCACCCGCATCACCGCCGGATACGACCGACGCGACCCCGTCGTCCGCGAGGTCTCGCTGAGCCTCGCGCCGGGGGAGTCCCTCGGACTGCTGGGCCCGAGCGGCTGCGGCAAGTCCACCCTGGCCAGGGTCGCGGCCCTGCTGCACCGTCCGTACGCGGGCACGGTGGTGCTCGACGGCGAACCGGTACGCGGCTGGCGGCACCGCGCCCCCCGCGCGCAGCGCACCGCCGTCGGCGTCGTCTTCCAGCAGCCCCGGCTCTCCGCCGACCCCCGGCTCACCCTGCGCGAACTCATCGCC
>NZ_JBSFET010000132.1:0-11658 GCF_053594575.1 Streptomyces sp. NPDC001880 | reverse complement strand
GGCGGTCCTCACGACCGCCGCCCCGGGGTGTTTCCGGTTCAGGGCACCAGGCGTCGCAGGCGGCCGACGGCCTCGTGCAGGACGTCGTCCTTCTTGCAGAAGGTGAAGCGGACCTGGCTGCGGCCGGCGTCGGGGGCGTCGTAGAAGACGGAGTTGGGGATGGCGACGACGCCGCAGCGTTCGGGGAGCGCGCGGCAGAAGGCGTGGGCGTCCTTCTCGCCGAGGGGGGTGATGTCGGTGGTGATGAAGTACGTGCCCTGGGGGCGGTGGACCTCGAACCCGGCCGCGCTCAGCCCCTCGCCGAGCAGGTCGCGCTTGCGACGGAGGCCGGCGCGGAAGTCCTCGAAGTACGCGTCCGGCAGCCGCAGCGCCTCGGCGACGGCGTACTGGAACGGGCCCGCGCTGACGTAGGTCAGGTACTGCTTGGCCGTCCGGACGGCGGCGACGAGCGGGGCGGCTGCGACGACCCAGCCGACCTTCCAGCCGGTGTACGAGAAGGTCTTGCCGGCGGACGAGATCGAGACGGTGCGCTCGCGCATGCCGGGCAGTGAGATCAGCGGGATGTGTTCGCCCTCGAAGACCAGGTGCTCGTAGACCTCGTCGGTGACCACCAGGAGGTCGTGCTCCACGGCCAGTGCGGCGATCGCGGTCAGTTCCTCGCGGGTGAGGACCATGCCCGTCGGGTTGTGGGGGCTGTTCAGCAGCAGCAGCCGGGTGCGGGGCGTGATCGTGTCCCGGAGGGCGTCGAGATCGGGGCGGAAGTCCGGGGCGCGCAGGGTGAGCGGGACACGGACGCCGCCGGCCATGGCGATGCAGGCGGCGTAGGAGTCGTAGAAGGGCTCGAAGGCGATGACCTCGTCGCCGGGCTCCAGCAGCGCCAGCAGGGTGGCGGCGATGGCCTCGGTGGCGCCGGCGGTGACCAAAACCTCGGTGTCGGGGTCGGTGGTGAGGTCGTAGCGCCGCTGCTGGTGGCCGGCGATCGCGGTGCGCAGTTCGGGGACGCCGGGGCCCGGCGGGTACTGGTTGCCGCGCCCGTCGCGCAGCGCCCGGACCGCAGCCTCCCGGATCTCCTCGGGGCCGTCGGTGTCGGGGAAGCCCTGGCCGAGATTGATGGAGCCGGTCCGTACGGCAAGCGCCGACATCTCCGCGAAGATCGTCGTACCGAACCCGGCGAGGCGGCGGTTGAGCAGCGGTCGTCCCTGTGTCATGGCTGTCATCCTGCGCGCAAGCTCTGAAGTTGCTCAAGTCTGCTTTGGCCCTTCGGGGGCGGGGGCATCCCCCACGCACGCGACGGGCGCGGGGAAGCGGGGGACCTCGCTTCGGGGGACGGAAGGACGTGAGATCGGTGACGGTCTTCGTGGAAGTGGCGATCGCGGTCGGTCTGATCGTGCTGCTGGTCTTGGTCCTGAGGGGCGTGAGCAGGGCGAAGGCGGGCAGGCGCGGCGGACGGCGCAGGACCGGCGGCGACTCGGCGGGGGACAGCTGGTGGGCGGGGGGTGACAGCGGCGGCGGTACGTCCTGCGGCGGCAGCAGCGGGCACTCCTCGTGCGGCGGCGGATCGTCGTGCGGCGGTGGGGGTGGATGCGGCGGGGGAAGCTGACCCGGACGGCTGGTTCCGGAGGTGCTCGGAGGGTGAACTCCCGCCGGGCACCTTTTTGTTGGGGCTTTTCGCGAGTTACCGGTGAACAGATGAACCGAGGGGCCCCCGAGCGGATGGAAACCACGGCAAGTTGGGGAAAAATGCTGTGGATACGACTTATTCGTGGTTCCCTCGGTTGAGAGAACATTCAGCCCTCGGACCCCAGTTGGACCTGATCGGGCGCTACCCACCTCCCACGTGCATCACGTCGGGGGCGTCCCCTGTCCATGTGTCCATGCTTGCTTGCGGAGCCGACTCATGCTCACGACCCTCCAGACGGCCTATTCCGATACCCGTGCGGCCGACCTGGCCTGGACGCTGGGGCGTGAACCGCTCCCCGCTCTGGCCGTGCTCGATCTCGATCTCGCGGGTGCCCGGCTGCAGATGCGCCTGCTCGGCGCCTCCCACCAGGTGCTCCTCGAAGCGGAGCGCGGCACCTGTTCCGAAACCGTCGCGTGCATCCCCGGCAGCAGTACGCCGCTGCCGCTCGGTGTCTCCAAGCGACTCGGCGAATGGGATTACGAATTCGCGGCGCGCGTCGAGACGCTCTCGGAAGGCTCGTTCGCGGGGCGCGCGCAGGAGCTCCTCGCGCTGGTGGCCGACCATCCCCACGGTCTCGCCGGAACGTTCCCCGGCAGCCCGCACGCCTTCACCGCCATGCTGGCGCAGCGGGCCGAGGGGCAGGTGCGGTGGCGCACCTGGCACGCGTACCCGCAGGAGGGGCAGTTGGTCGCGACGCGCACCCGAGTGGGTGTGCGGATGCCGGCGGCAGCACACCGAGAAGTCCCAACTCCGTTGTGAGAACGCCACTTAAACCCTTGTGGGTGACAGGCTGCCATGTGATCGTGACGTAGCGTTCGCGTCATGATCGACCAGCAGGTGTCGCTGCGAGGGGGTGCGGCGTGTCTTCCCGTACGGCCGAGGACCGGTCGGTGTCTCGTGCTGGCTGCAGTCTTCGTCTGTGCTGCCTGCGGTCTGGTGTACGAGCTCGAACTGGTGGCGCTCGCCTCCTATTTGATCGGTGACTCCGTCACCCAGGCATCCGTCGTGCTCTCCGTGATGGTGTTCGCGATGGGTGTCGGATCGCTTCTCGCGAAACGTTTACGCAACTGTGCCGCAGTGGGTTTCGGGCTGATCGAGGCGGCTCTCGCGCTCGTCGGCGGCTCCTCGGCGCTCGTGCTGTACGCGTCGTTCGCCTGGATCGGGGAGTCGCGGTACGCCCTGGTCGGATTCTCGCTCACGATCGGCATCCTGATCGGTGCGGAGATCCCGCTGCTGATGACCTTGATCCAGCGCGTCGACCGGCAGGACGCGGACGGTGCCGTCGCGGACCTCTTCGCTGCCGACTACGTGGGCGCGCTGGTCGGCGGGCTCGCGTTCCCCTTTCTGCTGCTGCCGATGCTCGGCCAGCTCACCGGGGCGCTGTGCACCGGCGCGCTCAACGCGGCGGCGGGCGGGGCGCTGGTGCTGTACGTCTTCCGGCGCGATCTCACCCCGCGCTCGCGCCGGCTGCTGATCCTGTCCAACGTGGCGGTGATCGCCGTGCTGGCCGTCGCCACCGCGCTGGTCGACGACTTCGAGCGGGTGGCGCGGCAGGCGGTGTACGGGGACGGGGTGCGGGTCGCGGTGCAGACCGAGGTCCAGGAGGTGGTGCTGACGGGGTCGGGCCGCAGCTCCCTGGATCTGTATCTGGACGGACGGCTGCGGGTCAGCGCCCGCGACGAGTACCGCTACCACGAGGCGCTGGTGCACCCGGCGATGAACGGGCCGCACGCCCGCGTCCTGATCCTGGGCGGCGGCGACGGCCTCGCCGCCCGGGAGGTGCTGCGCTACCCGGACGTACGCGCCGTCACCCTGGTCGAGATCGACCAGGGCGTCACCCGCCTGGCCCGTACCGACCGGGCGCTCTCGGAGCTGAACGGCCACGCGCTGGGCGACCCGCGGGTCACGGCCGTCACCGCGGACGCCTTCAACTGGCTGAGGGCGGCGCACGACCGCTACGACGTGGTGATCTCCGATCTGCCCGACCCGGGGATCTCCACCAGCACGAAGCTCTACTCGGCGGAGTTCTACGGTCTGGTCGCCGAGTCGCTCGCGCCCGGCGGCCGGCTGGTGGTGCACGGAGGCCCGCCGGTCTCCCGGCCGCGTACGTTCTGGACGGTCGAGGCGTCGATGCGGGCGGCCGGCCTGCGCACCCGCCCGTACGGGATGAGCGGCCGGCTCTCCGACTCCGTGGCCGGCCCCGACCGGGCCACGCACCGGGCACGCCCCGCGTACGGCTGGGGCTTCGTCCTCGCAGACCCGGAGAAGCGGCCGGAGCTCGGCCTCGCCGCGAAGGCGCCTCCGCTGCGGTCGATGACGGAGCCCATGCTGCTGGACGTGGGGCGGGAGGCGGAGCGGGCCCGGCTGCCGGGGCTGCCGCCGTCGACGCTGGTGCATCCGCGGTACTGGGAGGACCGGTGAGCCCGGGGCTCGTGCTCGGGTGCCCGGCGGCCTCGCGGGGCGGAACCGCTGACGTGACGGCCGGGGCTGAGTAGGCTCGGTTTCCATGGAGCATGAGGTGTTCGTTCCGGTTCCGGTCCCGTCCCTGCGGCGGACGCTGGGTGACCCCGCCCGCGTCGCGCGATGCGTGCCGGGGCTCCAGCAGGACGCCGACGCGTCCACGGGCCCGCTGTCCGGCCGGCTCAGGATCCGGGTCGACGGCCACACGATCACGTACCGCGGCGCGCTCAGACTCACCGATGCGCCGCAGGACGGCCCGGAGAGGACGCGCGGGGAAGCGGTCCTGGTGACCGGCGAGGGCTCCGAGGCGAGAGGCAGCGGCTCGGCGAAGCTGGCCCTGACGATCGCCCTGACCGAGCGGGACGGCGGCACGGTGATCGGGTTCGCGGGTACGGCGAGCGGTGACGGCCGGCTGCTGGAGCTGGACGCGGCTGCGGTGCTCGTCGCGGCCCGCCGACTGCTGGACCGCTTCGCCCAGCAATTGGTGACGGAGACGCTGGCGGCCGGTGAGGAAGGCGGCGCTGCGCCGGGGGAGGCGCTCGGGGAGGCCGAGCGGTCCGTCGGGGAAGCCGTGGAGCAGGCCATCGAGGAGGCGGCGGAGGAGTCCGACACGACCGGCGCGGCGGCTGCCGGCGACGCGGCGACCTCCGCCGGGAAGGCCGAGGAGCCGGGGAAGCCCGAGGAGCCCGGGAAGCCCGGGAAGCCCGAGGGCACCGACTCTGTCTTCGACGCGCCCGTGCCGCCGCCCTCGCTCGACCCGGTCTCCGAGGTGGAGTTCACCGTCCCCGACGGCCCCCCGGCGGAGGCCGCGCACGCCAGGCGCACCATGATCGGCCGCAGCGCCGAGGAGGTCGACCACGCGCCGCCGCGCGGCCGGTACGCGCCCGTCCCGTCACCCGATTCGACCACCGCGGGCACCACGCTCCGCTGGGTTGCCCCGGCCGCCGCGCTCGCGCTGGCCTCGGCCGTGGTGGTGAGCCGGGCACTGAGACGGCGACGGGCGTAATCCCTGGCGGGTGCGCGGCGTCAGCGGCTTCCCCCATGCTCTCGGCTGCGCTCGAGCAGGGGAGATCCCACGCGCCGCCGCGCGGCCGGTACGCCCGACTGTACCCGGTATTCGGGCGTCCCTCCGCCTTGCGACGCACCGCATCCGACGCCGCACGGCGATCCACCAGGGATTACGGGACGGCCCTGAGCCGCTGCGCCAGTAATCTCGGTCGGGTGAGTAGCAGCGAGAAGGACGTCCGGCTGTCCGTCGGCGACACAGAGTTGACCGTGAGTCCCGCCCATGGCTGCCGCATCGGCAGCCTGCGGATCGGTGGCACCGAGCTGCTGCGGCAGGGGGAGCGGTACGGCTGCTTCCCGATGGTGCCGTGGTGCGGGCGCACCGGGAACGGCCTGTTCCACAACGGCGACATCCCGCACCGGTTGCCGTTGAACGCCCCGCCGCACGCCATCCACGGCACCGGCAGGGACAGCGTCTGGCACACCGCCCGACTGGGCGAGCGGGAGGCGGCGTTCTACTACGACCTCGCCGACCCCTGGCCGTATCCCGGCCGGGTGACCCAGACCTTCGAGCTGGCCGAGGACTCGCTCACGCTCGCCTTCGGCATCGAGACGTACGGGGACTCGTTTCCGGCGCAGGCCGGCTGGCATCCGTGGTTCCTGCGCAACCTCGGCGACGGCGGCAAGGATGTGCGGCTGGCCTTCGATCCGGCCTGGCAGGAGGAGCGCGGCGAGGACCATCTGCCGACCGGCCGCCGCATCCCGCCCCTGAGCGGCCCCTGGGACGACTGCTTCGGGATGCCGGACGGGGTCGAGGTGACGCTCACCTGGCCGGAGCAGCTGGAGCTCACGGTGAAGAGCCGGGACGAGTGGGTCGTGATCTACGACGAGCAGGACGAGGCGGTCTGTGTGGAGCCGCAGTCCGGCCCGCCGAACGGGCTGAACACCGCGCCCCGCTACGTCACCCCGATCGACCCGCTGGAGATCTCGACCACGTGGAGCTGGCGTCGGCTCTGACCCCGGCGGTGGTCCGAACGGGAGGACTCCAGCGTCTTTCGTCCGGGTCGGGCCGGATCAGGGAGCGGGGTCTGGTGCGTGCGACAGCCCTTAGGCGGAGGAGGGAGCAGGCGCGGAGCGTCGGCGACCGACGACAACGCGGCGAGCGATGGGGTCTCCCCTGCTCGAACGAAGCCGAGAGCTCGGGGAAGTGCCGGCCCCCGCGAGCCCGGCATGACCCGAAACGAGAGGCCCTAAGCTCGTAGCCATGAGTGACGTACGTGCTGAGCTGCTCCAGCAGATCAAGGACAAGGCCGTGGTACACGGCAAAGTGACCCTCTCCTCGGGTCTTGAGGCCGACTGGTACATCGACCTGCGCCGCATCACGCTGGACGGCAAGGCCGCTCCGATGGTGGGTCAGGTCATGCTCGACGCCACCGCCGAGCTGGACTATGACTGTGTGGGCGGGCTGACGCTGGGCGCCGACCCGGTCGCCACGTCGATGCTGCACGCCTCCGCCGCGCGCGGGCAGGAGCTGGACGCGTTCGTCGTCCGCAAGGCGCAGAAGGCGCACGGGATGCAGCGCCGCATCGAGGGCACGGACGTGGAGGGCCGTCGCTGCCTGGTGGTCGAGGACACCTCGACCACCGGTGGTTCCCCGCTGACCGCCGTGGAAGCGGTGCGCGAGGCCGGAGGCGAGGTCGTGGCCGTGGCCGTGATCGTGGAGCGGGGTGCCGCTCCGGCCATCGCCGAGGCCGGCCTCCCGTATGTCCACGTCTACTCCGTGGCCGATCTCGGCCTGGCCTGACGTCCGGCTCGACCTGCGGTCTCTTTCAGGGGTGGGCTGTTTCACGTGAAACAGCCCACCCCTTCCGTATGCCCTCCGCGCACCTGCGGGACCGGCCCGGCGACGGGCCGGGTGGAGCCGGAACGAGAGTCTGGGAAGATGGGGGCGACGATGACGTCGCCCCCAGGTCAGGGAACCAGCAACGCACACCCGCATATCCCAAGGAGCGGTCAGATGCCCATCGCAACCCCCGAGGTCTACGCCGAGATGCTCGACCGGGCGAAGGCAGGCAAGTTCGCATACCCGGCCATCAATGTGACGTCGACCCAGACCCTGCACGCTGCACTGCGCGGCTTCGCGGAGGCGGAGAGCGACGGCATCGTCCAGATCTCCACCGGTGGGGCGGAGTTCCTGGGTGGTCAGCACAACAAGGACATGGTCACCGGCGCCGTCGCCCTGGCCGAGTTCGCGCACATCGTCGCCGCCAAGTACGACGTCAAGGTCGCGCTGCACACCGACCACTGCCCCAAGGACAAGCTGGACGGTTACGTGCGTCCGCTGCTGGACATCTCCGCCGAGCGCGTCGCCCGGGGTGAGAACCCGCTGTTCCAGAGCCACATGTGGGACGGTTCGGCCGAGACGCTGGCCGACAACCTGGCCATCGGCCAGGAGCTGCTGGCCAAGGCCGCCGCCGCCAAGATCATTCTTGAGGTCGAGATCACCCCGACCGGTGGCGAGGAGGACGGCGTCACGCACGAGATCAACGACGAGCTGTACACCACCGTCGACGACGCGCTGCGCACCGCCGAGGCGCTCGGCCTGGGCGAGAAGGGCCGCTACCTGCTGGCCGCCTCCTTCGGCAACGTCCACGGTGTCTACAAGCCGGGCAACGTCGTGCTCCGTCCCGAGCTGCTGAAGGACCTCCAGGAGGGCGTCGGCGCCAAGTACGGCAGGACGTCCCCGTTCGACTTCGTCTTCCACGGCGGCTCCGGCTCCACCGAGCAGGAGATCGCCACCGCGCTGGAGAACGGCGTCGTGAAGATGAACCTCGACACCGACACCCAGTACGCCTTCACCCGCCCGATCGTGGACCACGTGTTCCGCAACTACGACGGTGTGCTGAAGGTCGACGGCGAGGTCGGCAGCAAGAAGGTCTACGACCCGCGCAGCTGGGGCAAGTCCGCCGAGGCGGGCATGGCCAAGCGCGTCACGGAGGCCTGCGCCAATCTGCGCTCCACCGGCACCCGGCTGAAGTAGCAGCCGGTACGCAGTGTGGCCGTGGGCCCGGTACCCCGTGGGGTGCCGGGCCCACGGCATGTCCGACAGACGCATACGTAAGGGGTCGCTGTGGGTTCCAGCACGCGTTATGACTTCGACACCGTCATCGACCGCCGGGGCACCTGGTGCGTCCAGTGGGACGGGGTCGCGGACCGGTTCGGGGTGGACGGGCTGCTGCCGTTCACCATCTCCGACATGGACTTCGAGACCGCGCCACAGGTGCTGAGCGCACTGCGCTCCCGCCTCGACCACGGGGTGTTCGGCTACACGGACTGGCGGCAGGACGACTTCCGCTCGGCGATAGCCCACTGGTACGCGACCCGGTACGGCACGGAGGTGGACACCGGGCAGCTGGTGTACGGGCCCTCCGTGCTCAGCCAGCTCTCGCAGCTGCTGAAGATGTGGACGTCGAGGGGCGAGGGCGTGGTCGTCCACACCCCCACGTACGACGGGTTCCGCAAGGCGGTCACCGGGCTCGGGCGGGAGCTGCGGGGCGTGCCGGTGGGGGACCGGGCCGCGCTGGAACGTGAGCTCGCCCGCCCCGACAGCAAGGTCCTGGTCCTGTGCTCGCCGCACAATCCGACGGGCCGGGTGTGGACGGAGGCCGAGCTGGGCGAGACGGCTTCGCTCGCGGCGCGGTACGGGGTCGCGGTGATCAGCGACGAGATACACGCGGACTTCGTGCACGAGGGGTACGTGCACGTGCCGTGGACGAGGGTCGCGGGCGAGGGGCGCTGGGCGCTGATCACCTCCGCGTCGAAGGCCTTCAACTTCCCGGCGCTGACCGGTTCGTACGGGCTGATCGGTGATCCGGCCGATCGGGCCGAGTACCTGCGCCGCATGGAGACGGCCGAGGGGCTCGCCTCGCCGGCCGTGCTGTCGCTGACGGCGCACATCGCCGCATACCGGGAGTCGGCGACCTGGCTGGACGAGCTCCGGGCGTATGTCGCCGGGAATCTGGCGCTGGTCGCGCGGCGGCTGGGCGAGACGTTCCCGGAGCTGGGGTGGCGGCCGCCGCAGGCCGGCTATCTGGCGTGGATCGATCTGCGGCCCGCCGGTGTCGACGGCGACGAGGCGTTGCAGCGGGTGCTGGTGGAGCGGGAGAAGGTCGCGGTGATGCCGGGCGGGGTGTACGGCGCGCAGGGCTTCGTGCGGCTGAACGTGGGGTGCCCGCGCTCCAAGGCGGAGGCCGGGGTGGAGGCGCTGATCAGGGGTGTACGGGCCGTGACGGGGCGGGCGGCAGCCGGCCCTCCGCCGGCCTGACGGGCCGGCCCCCTCGGCCGGGTGCGCCCCGCCCGATGGCCTTCCCGGCACGGAGCGGGGATGCTGCTCGTATGCCTGCCGCAGCCGAGACGGGAGCCATCCGCGTCGCCTCCGCCACCGGACACCGGGTCGTCCTCACCACTGTCCTCGGCTCCAGCATGGCCATGCTGGACTCCACCGTCATCAATGTCGCCCTGCCCCGTATCGGCAAGGACCTCGGCACCGACCTGGCCGCCCTCCAGTGGACCGTCAACGCCTACATGCTGACCCTCGCCGGGCTGATCCTGCTCGGGGGAGCCCTGGGCGACCGGTACGGGCGGCGGCGGGTCTTCGTCGTCGGCGTCCTCTGGTTCGCCACCGCGTCCGTGCTGTGCGGTGTGGCGCCGAACGCCGCCTTCCTGATCGCCGCCCGTGCCCTCCAGGGCATCGGCGGGGCACTCCTCACACCCGGCTCGCTGGCCCTGATCCAGGCGAGCTTCCACCCCGACGACCGGGCCCGCGCGGTCGGGCTGTGGTCGGGGCTGGGCGGGGTCGGGGCCGCCATCGGGCCGTTCGTCGGCGGATGGCTCGTCGACGGGCCGGGCTGGCGGTGGGTGTTCCTGCTCAATGTGCCGCTCGCCGCGGTCTGTGTGCCGGTGGCGCTGCGGCACGTACCGGAATCGCGCGACCCGCACGCGCACGGGCGCTTCGACGTGCTGGGGGCCGTGCTCGGGGCGCTCGCCCTCGCCCTGGTGACCTATGCGCTGATCGAGGCGCCGGAGCAGGGGGCGTCCGGTGCGGTGATCGGGGCGGCCGTCGCCGGGGTCCTGCTCGGGGCGGTCTTCGTGCGGGTGGAACGCACCCGGAGCGAACCGATGCTGCCGCCCTCGGTCTTCGCGTCCCGGCAGTTCACCGCCGTCAACATCATCACCCTCTGTGTGTACGCGGCGCTCGGCGGCTACTTCTTCCTGGCCGCGATCCAGCTCCAGGTGGTGGCCGGGTACTCGGCGCTCGGCGCGGGCACGGCGCTGCTGCCGACGACCGTGCTGATGCTGCTCTTCTCGGCCGCCTCGGGCGAACTGGGGCAGCGCATCGGGCCCCGCATCCCGCTCACCGCGGGCCCGCTGATCGCCGCCGCGGGAATGCTGCTGATGCTGAGGGTCGGGCCCGGGTCGAACACCGTCTCCGGCTACCTCACCGATGTGCTGCCCGCGGTCGCCGTCCTCGGCGTCGGGCTCGTCACCCTGGTCGCACCGCTCACCGCGACCGTCCTGGCCTCCGTGGACACCGCACGGGCCGGCCTCGCCAGCGGGATCAACAACGCGGCCGCCCGCGCCGCCGGGCTGATCGCGGTGGCCGCGCTGCCGCTGCTCGCCGGAATGGGCCCGGAGGCCTACCGGAACGCCGACGAGTTCGCCTCGACCTTCCGCCGGGCCATGCCGATGTGTGCCGGGCTGCTCGTGCTGGGGGCGGCGATCGCCTGGGCGACGGTACGCAATCCGCCGGCCGTGGCCGAGAAGGAGGAGCAGGCGCGCCCCGAGTGCACGGTGCACTGCGGTATCGCGGCCCCGCCCCTGGAACCCGCGCACGAGGAGCCGGAGAACCCGGGCACGGGCTGACCGTGCATTCGGTGCCCGGCTACCCCGGCACGCATGTGCCAGGCACACTTGAACCCATGTCGATCCACGAGAACCTGCTCGGGGGCCCTCCCCCGACCCATCTGCCCGACGACCCGGAGCCGCGTGAGCTGCTCGCGAACGGCACGGCCCCCGCCGATGTCGCCGCGAAGTACCCGACCTCCTCCCTGGCCTGGGCACAGCTCGCCGACGAGGCCTTCGACAGCGGCCGCGTCGTCGAGTCGTACGCCTACGCACGCACCGGCTACCACCGCGGCCTCGACGCACTGCGCAGGGCCGGCTGGAAGGGCCACGGCCCCGTGCCGTTCGAGCACGAGCCGAACCGCGGCTTCCTGCGCGCCCTGCACGCCCTGGCGCGGGCCGCCCAGGCCATCGGCGAGCAGGAGGAGTACGAGCGCTGCTCGGCCTTCCTGCGTGACTCCTCGCCGACCGCAGCCGAGACCCTCGGCTAGAACGTGTTGCGAAAGTCCCGCCTGGCCGGCACCGGCACCGGTGGCGCCGGCAGCCCGTCCGACGTGCTATTTCGTGAGGTTCCTCTCGATCTCCTCCTCCAGCTCGTCGGGCTCGCGGCC